>JAAFHW010000099.1 GCA_013298525.1 Flavobacteriia bacterium | reverse complement strand
CAAAACTATGCGAAGCGTCAATCACTACGGTAATATTTTTATCTTTCGGCAAATGATTAATCCACTGAAAATCAAAGTATTCTACATAAGGCGAACCGACTGAATCGGAACAAATGACAATATTTTGAGCAGGACATTCTTTTACTTTTTCTCCAATTTTCAATATCCATTCGGCATAGCTTAATCCTTTTTCCCAATCTTGTAATTTTAGACTTGCTTCATTCCAAAGGGCAGGGTGCGTTTTTGGGGCGTAGAAAAATTGTGTATCTGGTTTTTGAAGGAAATTACAGACTAATTGCCCCGCCCACATTCCCGAAGATACGGTTAAAGCGGCGGGCATTTGGGCAAATTTTGCGAGTTCAATTTCGGCTTTTTCGTAAATTTCTAAACGAACAGTATTATTGCGAGAACTTCCCCACGAAGTACCATAACGAGCGAATGCTTGGATAAAATTCTCTCTAAATCCTTGATGATGAGGCATTCCCAAGTACGACGTACCGCTAAACCAAAGATATTCTTGGTTATTGGTTGTTAATATACGGCTTGGAAGATGTTGAGTTGTGTAATTCATGAATTAATGATGAATGATGAGTTATGAATGATGAGTTAGAAGAAATTCCTCTTATCATTTATCATTCATAACTCATCATTCTATTTAAAATCTATGCAAGGCAGTTAATGGGAAAGTCCATTCGGGCGTGGAAAGTTGGGTATCCAAATCTTTCAGACTGTACCAAGCTCCACCTTTGGGATTTTTGACGATATGAATATCCTGTGCGGGCATATAACTTTGAGCCAAAAGGAAAATTTTGTCTTTGGTTTTTGGGTTTTCCGCCACATCCATCACAATCATAGCGTGTCCATACGACTTTGGATTTGATACAATAAAAACATCGCCAATTTGTAAATCGGCTAAGTTTTTGACCGTTTTCATTTCACGCTCAAGCGTATAGGTATTAGCGTAATTAAAAACCATGTCTTGATATTTCCTAAAACCTGCCTTAGAATTATCCGCTGATTTCGCCTTCACAAATCCTTTATTGGTAATCCGATAACCGTTTTTGTATTTGTCGTAAGTCATGGCTATTCCGCCAAAAGTTTTGAAAGAAATATCCGCAAACTGTTTCTTTGCATACAGATATTCGCTTCGTAAACGCATCACAGCATCGGCACATTGTTGGAGGTCTTGCGTGCCTCGGTCAATGTCCAAAACCGCCACTTGCTGAGCATTCGTTTTCTCCTGACCATTATAAAAATAGACCTTCGCTTTATCTTCTTTCAAAGGAAAATCACGCAAATATGCTCCAAATGAGTCTTTTACAACACTCACTCGCTGATAGCCAACAGGCAAGTTAAAGCGAGTTTCAACGGTTTTCCCTGTTGGATTGATGGTTTGGAAAAAAAGGAAAGTGGTTATGAGTAAATGGGTCATTGATGAAAGTTTGAACTATGATTGATAAAATTTAAAGATGATATGATTTTCAAAAACAATCCTACAATCAAATAATCATAAGAATGCCTAATTTCATTTTGTTCGTACTATATTTTTAAAATAATCTCAAAATCAAATGATCTTCTCAATCATAGTTCAGACTTGATTTCATTTTGTCTGAACTATGATTGACAAAATTTAAAGATGATATGATTTTCAAAAAAAATCCTACAATCAAATAATTATAAAAATCATAGTTCAGATGGATAAATTAGCGTTCAATAACTATCAATTATTAATTATCATCTATCAATTAAAGAAGCTCCCGTTCCGTTCTCTTCTGCATAAATCACTTTTCCGTAATCAATGGTAATACCCGTAGAAACTTGGTCGTCCACCAAAAGGATGCCGTCCATATCCACATAGTCCAAAAGCGGTAATAATTGAGCAATGGCAGAGCAACCCACATTCGATTCCGTCATGCAACCTACCATTACTTTCAAACCCAATTGATGAGCGTGTGCAATCATCCGACGAGCAGGCGTAAGTCCTCCGCATTTCATCAGTTTGATATTGATAATATGGAAAAACCCGTAACAACGAGCCACGTCTTCCTCCACGATACAACTTTCATCCGCCATAATAGGCAAAACCGACTCCGCAAAAACTCGTTTCATGCCTTCCCAATTATCGGCTTTCATGGGTTGTTCGATAAATTCTACGCCCAAATCTTTCAAAGTAATGGCGTTTTGTAAAGTCTCCTCCACGCCCCAAGCCGTGTTGGCATCTACTCTAAAAACGGCATCGGTATGTTTACGGAGTTCTTGAACAATTTTAATATCGTCTTTTGTGCCTAATTTAATTTTATACAAAGGAAACGGCACTTCCTGCATTTTTTCAACCATTTTCTCAACGGTATCAATGCCGATGGTATAATCGGTAATAGGATTTTTAGAAGCATCCAAACCCCATAATTTATACAAAGGTTGCCCTTTTTTCTTCGCCCAAAGGTCGTTGGCGGCAATGTCCAAAGCACACAAGGCAAAAGGATGGTCGTCTTTGAGGTGCGGGTGCATATCCGCCCAAAATTGTTCTGGACTTTGGAGGTCATAATTTTCAATGAGTGAACGAACAGCCTCTAACTGAGCCATCATTTTTGCCATCGTTACGCCATAATAAGGCGTTTCGGTAGCTTCTCCAAAACCCCGAAAATCACCATCTCGAAGCTCGACAATAAGCGTAGGTTGCACATCACGAGACTCGTGCGTAATGGTAAAAGTATGACGAAGTTTTAAATTGAATTGATGAAGGATTAACTGCATGGATTGGTTTGATTTGTTTGGGCTAAGTTAGGGAAGATTTTGATAGGTTGTGCTTTTACCGTTTGATAAATTGGGTTTGGGGATATTGGGGGAAATGGGTATGTTTGTTATAAGAATTTTTTATTAAGAATCTATCAAGATTTCAACAATACAAAAAGTACGACAAAATTAGTACAACGAAAAATTGGCAAAGTATCAAACGTTACAAAAAGTACGACGAAATTTTCGTATATTTAGGAGTTGGCGGTCATTCTAAACAAACAAAATCTTATTTATGAAATTGACAAAAAAAGACATCCAAAAATTACATCCTGAAAAGGAATTTCAGAGGAGTTATATAAAATTATTTTCTATTCGTACTTTTTATCGAAATGCAATAATAAAAGAGAACTATACAATACCCACACAGATTGGAGATTTTATAATATTATCTTCTTCTGGGCAAAATCTTTTTGACAAGTTAAAAGCGGACAGATTTAGAGATATTGAGGATTATAAAATCAAGTATTCAATTCTGTTAGAGTTTTACCATGATGAACTATTTATAGATATCGCCAAATCAAATTCAGATGAATTACTCAAATTGCTAAGTTCCCAAATTTTAAATGGAGAAATTACTTATCCTTGGATTTATGGCAAACTATTGTATGATAAATACTTCGAGGAATTTGATAGTCATGATGACGAATTAAATAATCAAGAAGTTTTTAAATTATTACAGGATACGCCAAAAGGAGTTTTTCAATTAAGCAACATTATCGTTGGACCTTTTGGAGTAATTGAAACAGAAAATACAAGATATTTGCCAGCAACTAAAAACATTCGCTTATGGCATTGTACAGACCCCTCATGCACTTCATTTCATACAGTACAATTCAATGACGGACAAACAATTCTTATAGACCTTGAAAATGAAATAAGAAAAATAATATCCACAGAAAAAGAATCTGAATGGGCCTCGTTCTACTATGACATTATTGAATCAGACTCGTATTATTATGACATTGACCGATTAACAGAATGCCATCTTCTTTTAATTAATGCTTTTGGAAACAATGAATTAAAGGAATTATTGAAAGATTTAATTGATACTGACAGAACTCTTCGTACAAAATTTCCTAATATTAGAAAATTAAAAGGCTCACCAAATTCAATTGTGGATTCTCTTGATAAAGCTGAGTGTTTTCAATTACTTCTCTTAGTTGAAGATAAAATCATAATTACAAGCCTCGAAAAATTAATTGAGAATAAAACTATTATTATTCCATCAACTGAAATTCGGACTTCAAGGTTGAATCTTAGTGGCGGTTTTTACGACATTTATCACCAATGCAATAAATTAGGCGTACGTTCAATTTCTGCATTGTCAAACAGATGTGTAGTAAGACTAGTCAATTTTATTGAAGTAGTCTATAGCGATGAGCCTTCTCGAAGAGATTTGGAGTACAGGCTAATGAAATATAAAAAAGATTCATTTAAGGAAACCATTGAAAACTATGTTCTTCATGAAGAACCACATAAAATTGTTAGGGAAGCACTTTTATTTGGGCTTAGTCAAACTGAAAAATCAATTTCAAAATTGTATGGTAATTTTCAGATTCCAAATAATGAAATAGAAAAAGATTATTTAGTAAATAAGTTCCTTTGGAAGCTCGGATTTGATATAAATATTTATCCGCAGACCTTAAATAATTTTTTAGAAAAATTAAGTTCATTGAAAGCAGTTACTCAAAAAAGCAGTGATGATTTTGACGAAAATGAAAAAGAATCAATAAGAAGTGTTGCTGTAAATTTGTTTGTCTTGTTAGAAGAGGTATTAGAACACACTCTTTCTTTTATTACATGGACTTTACTTTCTGACCACTATTTAAAAACCAAATTCCGTTACAATTTTGAGGAGGCCAGAGACTTTATGTGTCAACAACTTAATGGTCATGTTATCGGTACGAATGAGCCGCTTCGTTTTGACAATACAGGAAACAATACATTATTTCCACTCACAGAAGGCTTTGTTGCGCTAATGGAAATTTGTGATAAATATATAAGTGAAGGCAAAGAAAAGTATAAAAGAAACGAAGATGAAATGCCTCATTTTCATTTAGCAACTGACTTAATTACATTCCCCTTTTTGAGTAAACTTTTATTATTTGACATAAAATTCAATCAATATGAGGAAGTTAAGGCTATACTTATAGAATTTCAAAGAGAATTTAGCAGGAGTAATGTTTTGTCTGTACGCAACCGATTAGAACACAAGGAGCGACCAAAAAATAATGTTGATGGGTTCCCTAAAAAAGATGAAATAATTATTGCATGCACATGTATTGAAACAATTTTCAAAAAAATTATTGACAAGGGCATCTATCCAAATATCTTTCTATTTAAAAATTCTAAGACAGATAAGTATAACAGAAAGCTATATGAATTGGAAGATTATGCTGGCAAAGTGATATTAATAAAACCCATTCCCCAATTTTTAGGAAATAATTTGCCAGGTTATACAAAGCCACAAGTCATTTCTTCAATTTTTACAGTGGGTAATTCTACTGAGCCTTTAAGATTTCGGCATCAAGAATCATCTGAATATCTAAGGTTCTGGAAAAATTTTCCTCGAAAAAAAACTAAGACTAAGGAAGTTATTGAACATGTTAAAAATGATATACAAGAATCATTAACAGCTTTGACCGAGGCTGTAGAAATTACTACATAGAGTAAAGAACGAACCGCTAATAGCCCCATCTGGTGCAAGTGTTAAGCGTAGCGTCACTTGTACCTAAAATATATTCAGTTTGTAACTGAATAATAAAACTTACTCTTCAAAATATTCTGAAGGATAACTTCCAGCCGATATGTTTGGCTGGAAGCCTAAGAATACTTATCACTCGCCAAGAGGCAAGCGATTGTTGTCAAAAATTCCACTTTACATTCATTTAAAAATAAAAAATATGCTTCAAAACACAAATACACAAAAAACTGAAAAAGATTTGAAGTTTCTGTTAGGATTAAATACGGGATTTTCAATTCTTGCGGCTTGTTTACTAATCCTGTTCAATGCTATCAGTTATTATTTATCAGGGAATTTCCTTGTAATTCTTTCAATCATATTTATGATAATATTTTTTGTGAGTTTGCAAAATGTTGATAATTTGAAAAAAAAGTTAAAAAAATAAAATTCCCATCTGTCGCTCCTACAATGACATTAAGTTAAGGATTATAAGAAGTCAAATTTGGTACAACCTTCCCGAAATAACTCCATTAGAGGTTAAACTTTCGGGAAAATAAATCGTCTAAAAACAAAACTATTCCTTACCAATTTTCTCAACTTAATGACATTGTCGCTTGCCTCTGGCGAATGAACAAGACTACATTTATTTTAATGCTTCTCCATTTAAGTCCGAAGTAAGTATGTCACTCATATAATCGAAAAAAGGTCGCATAGCCAAAAATGTTGCTATTATCTCTTGCTGAAAATTGGTAGATACAACTTCTTCATCAGAAAAAGAACGCATTACGACAAACTGCTTTTTTCTTATCAAATCAATGGCAGGATGATTTTTGTCGAAACCTTTTGGGGCGGTTTTTACGGCATCTTCACCTTTAAGTTCACCAAAGTATTTCACGAAAGTCTCATCCGTTGTAATCTTCTCAATTTCAGAGGCATCCATTTCAAATTCTTTGCGAATACGAAGTAAATCTTCATTGTTAGGAGCCCAAAATCCACCTCCTACAAAACTGTTATTTGGCTCAATATGACAATAATATCCACCTCTCAACAAGGGTTTAGTACGAGAAAAACTAACGCCTAAATTATTTTTGTACGGAGATTTATCCTTGGAAAAACGAACATCTTTGTAAATCCTAAAAATATGGATTTTATTCAGGCTATCGTGTTTTTGAAATTCAGTATAAACCTCATTGAAAAAAACTTTGTTTTCTTGTACTATCAAATCGAATTCTGATTTGTGCTGAGTAAACCATTCACGATTGTTATTCTCTTTTAATTTTTCGAGAAATTTTAAACTATTTTCCATGATTATTTAAAGGGTCTTATTCGTGTTTGTTGTAGAGTGTACCAAATTAAAAACTTAATTTAATGACATTGGACAAGCGACTGAGTAAGAAACCTGAATTTTTGTTACTCATTTTTTTAACGTAATAACATTAGACAAGTAATAGAGTGATATTTTATTTTTTAGTATATTCGAAAATATGATTAAATTGTGACATAACGTTGAAAGTGGAGTTGTTTATTATTTACATATTGAACTGCTAAATTATTCGAATAAAAAAAGATAGATTTGAGTATGGAAAAAAAGCTAAATGAAGGTGATATAGAAAGGATGTTACAAAAAAAAAAGACAAATATTACATCAGGATTATTTGCTGTAATATTCTTTACTACTTTAGAGTTTTTTGTATTTATACATGATAATACCGCAGGAGCGTTCGGAATTATATTCTTAATTTTTGTTTTAATTTTATCAATTTTTATTCCCATATCTAAAAATAGAGCTATAGATGAAGAACTAAAAATTGGAGGTAAGAAATCATATTTAACTAAATATATTTCATATTACGAAAGAAGAAAGGCTGGGTCTTCGATGGGGAGTAGTACAGATTATTATATAGTTTTGGATGAGCCGAAGTTAAATGATTACTATATTAGCAATCCCGATTTTTTTAATGATATCAAAATTGGAGATGAACTTTTTATTGAAATTGGAATTAAATCTAATGAAATCTTATGTTTTCAGCTACAAGGCAAAGATTTGACTAAGTATCATCCATTAGAATCATCGTTTAAAAATGGGAACGTTTAATCTCCACTTTATCGTCCTTGTTAATTTTTTACAAACGGTAGGTTAGCTTGCAAATCAAGTTCTCTGTAAATATTCTTTTCCTCCAACGGAGTCAGGGTTCAAACCCTAACTCCGTTTTTGCTTTATATTGACTTGCAAATCGCCAAGACTGCATTAATTTTGCAACATGATTTCTTCCAAAACCCTTATTATTATCGTTGGACCAACGGCAGTTGGTAAAACTGATTTGTGTGTCAAACTGGCAAAATTGCTTGATACAGAAGTCGTTTCAGCAGATTCTCGTCAGTTTTACCGTGAACTTGCCATCGGAACGGCAAAGCCTACCATTGAAGAAATGGACGGCGTAAAGCACCATTTTGTGGATTCGCATTCTATTCAAGATTATTATTCTGTGGGAGATTTTGAGCGTGATTGTTTGGCAGTTTTAGAAGAAATTTTCCATGAAAAAGACGTGACAATTCTCACGGGAGGCTCAGGAATGTTTATCAAAATGATAACTGATGGTATTGACGAAATGCCCGAAGCGGATTTGAAATTGCGTCAAAATTTAGCAAAAAGGCTTGAAAATGAAGGACTTGAAGTCTTAGCGAATGAGCTAAAAACTCTCGACCCCATTTATTACGAACAAGTTGATATTCAGAATACACAACGAGTTTTGCGAGCGTTGGAGGTTTGTATTTCAACGGGTTTGCCTTTTTCAAGTTTTAGAAAAAATCAAAAAGTAGAGCGACCTTTTAACATGATAAAAATCGCTCTGGAACGCCCACGTGAGGAACTATACGCACGCATTGACAAACGTATGGATATAATGTTGGCAAATGGACTCGAAGATGAAGCCAAATCTGTGATGGATTTTCGAGAACATTACGCCCTAAAAACAGTGGGTTATCGAGAAATTTACGAACACCTTGACGGGGAATATGACCGTGATGAAATGGTCAGGCTATTAAAAAGAAATTCCCGACGATACGCCAAACGTCAAATGACATGGTTTAAAAATCAAGATGAATTTAATTGGTTTGATGCTAAAAATGAGGAGGAGATAATCGCTTTTGTTCAGGAACAAATGAGTTTATAGTAGTAATAGACCACAGATTTTAAGGATTTAACAGATTTACGCAGATTTTTATTATCCGTTTTGAACAATTGACACGAAATATATTAACTTTTGAAATTTTGGCTGAAAGCCTAAATTTTATCCGTGAAAATCTGTTTAATCCGTAAAATCCGTGTTCTAATCCATCAAAAACAAATGTAGCGAAGCCCAATGAGCTTCGCTACAAATCATCCTTAAACCAAAACTAAATAGATAATATGTTCTAAAAATGTGCTATATCTTATGGGTAAGCAGATAAATAATTACCTTTTTACCTACTTGACTAAAACGTCCATCTTTTAACATTATTACTTTTTTAGGAATATTATTCTGCACATTGTGACTTACTTTCTCTTTCTTGACTCCCTTTCTCCCCGCTAACAAATTGTGTGGAAATCCCATTGCTAAAGCATTGTTAGTCAGGATGATACACAAAAATAAACTTGCGATAACTGTGAAATTTTTCATCGTTTGATGTTTCTGTTTGAGAGTTTAATAACTAATTTTTATCGTTGAAGGCGTAATAAATATCTGTTCGATTCATAAGTCGCAAAGGTACTTTCTGAATTACAAAACAAAGTTAAGTGTTTTGTTAGGTACTATGCAATACATAATACCTTAAATTTTCTTAAAATCGGGATAAATGGTTGTTTTATTTGATGAATGGTGTGGCTTTTTCAATAAGATGCAGAAAAAACAAAAAGGTTGCATCATTGTACCACGATTTTCCAAAATCGT
>JAAFHW010000098.1 GCA_013298525.1 Flavobacteriia bacterium | reverse complement strand
TTTATAAAACTATAACCAATTTAAAAACTTTGCATTATGAGAACAAGAACATTATTAGGCTATTTATTTGTTGCGGCTATTTCCGCTTTGCTTACTTATTTAATTTTTGGAACAACAACCGATCCAGTTACTCCAGAACCAGATTCTAAAGAGATTTGTATGGATTATGATGCAAAAAACATGAGTACACTCGATGCCGATTTGATACATGTGATGACGCAAGGATATGAAACAAACCAATTAGATTACATTCAATCAAAGTCTGGAACAATTGCACCGTCTGATGCCAAAGCAATTTGGTTTGATTTGGAAACTTTAAAAAGATATTTATATCATATTGAAAAAAAATCTCAAAAGGTTGATGGAACAATAACAGATAAAAATCTAGGAGTTAGATTTTATTATGCAACTTATCCTTCTAAGGATACAATTATGAAATATGATTTTAAAGATTTAAAAGATCCTTCAGGTAATTTATTGTTTAGTGATTATGAGGGTTTACATACTTTAGTAATGATACCAACAATTACAATTGGAGATAAAATTTTAGATTTTAATCCACTTGATGAATCTACTTTTAGAGAAGGGTTTTCTCAAAAAAGCAATTATGCTTATAGACCAGGACAAAATATCCCAAACAATCAAACAGGTGCTCTTGCAGGTACAAGAGATATGAGTGGGCAAAACCACGGAACTTTATATCCTCCAGGACCAACTTTAGGAATGGGATTCTAATAGATTTTTACCATGTACGAACAACCAAAAATACTAGTACATTTATTACACCTTTGTGAATTTATCGCATTGGTGGCAGGAATCATTAAGTTCAAATCTTTAAAGAATTCTTATTGGAAGTGGTTTGTCTTTTATCTAGCTTATATCTTTGTTTATGAGATAATAAGTTACATTGCAAAAGCTGAATTCAAATCTAAAATTGGATATTTTCAATCCTACATTCATATTCCAATTGAATATTTGTTTCTTTTTTGGTTGTTCGCTGTAAAATCACTTAAAAATAAAGTGTTGTTTTTGGGTATTAGTTTGGTGTTTTTTATGTCTTTACTATTGGATAATTATTTAAAAGAAACTAATTATTCTTTTTTATCACTAAACATTACAATTGGTAGTTTACTGCTTTTGATTCTTGTGTTATTAGAATTTAATAAGCAAATTAAAAGTGACACTATTTTAAGTTATAATACCAATAAGATGTTTTACATAAATATTGGCGTAACCCTATTTTATATCGGAAACATTCCTTTTATGGGTTGGTACATGACCATTTTAGAGTATCCAAGCTTTTGGAATGGTTTCTATAAATATTTTATGATTTCTAATTGTATAATGTATTTATTATTTGCAGCATCGTTTGTATGGGGAAAAGTCAAATCATAATAACCACTATTCTATTTTTTATATTTTTCATTGCATTCCTTATTGCAATCATTTCCTTTATGCGACAATATCAGTTAAAAAAGAAAGAACATACTATGATTATTCAAAATCAACAAATTGAACACCAACAAGAACTTTTGTCTACACAGATTGAAATTCAAAACCAAACCATGCAACATATTGGTCGCGAAATTCATGATAATATTGGGCAGAAGTTAACTTTGGCTAGCTTGTATACGCAACAATTGGCTTACGAAAATAAAGCACCTCACATCAACGAGAATATCGAAAATATTAGTGCTATCATTAACCAATCGCTTTCTGAGTTGCGTGCTCTTTCTAAAAACCTTACCGATAATACTATCGACAGTAATTCGATTACGGTTTTGTTAGAAGAAGAGTTTCAAAAGATTGCCGATTTGAAAGTGTGCCAAGTTAATTTTAGTTCGGATGCTGCTCATTTGGTTTTACCTTATCAAACGAAAAGTGTCTTGCTTCGTATTGTTCAAGAGTTTCTTCAGAACAGTATCAAGTATGCCAAATGCAAGAACATTGTTGGACTTCTATCTCAAAATGAGCAAACGATTACACTTTCTATTGCTGATGACGGAGTAGGTTTTGATGTTACCAAAAAATCTGATGGAATAGGGTTGAGTAATATTAAAAAACGTACCGAAATCATTGGAGGAACTTCAACTTTAAAGAGTACTGCTCAAGGAACGCATCTGTTAATTTCAATACCTATTGTATAATGAATAATTCTATTGTAATTGTAGACGATCACGTGCTAATTGCAAAAGCTTTGCGAGGCATCATGGCCAATTTTGTAGATTTTGAAGTCTTGTACGAATGTGAAAACGGAAAAGAACTTCAAGACAAATTTGCTTCTCCAAACAATATTCCAAGCATTGTTTTGCTTGATATTAGCATGCCCATTATGAATGGCTTTGAAACTGCATTGTGGTTAAAAGATAACCATCCCAATGTTTTGGTAATGGCTTTGAGTATGCAAGACGATGATGATAGTGTGATTAAGATGATAAAAAATGGTGCTAAAGGTTATTTGCTAAAAAATACGCATCCAGCAGATTTAGAAAAAGCTTTAAAATCATTGGTCACTAATGGCTATTATTATCCAGAATGGGCGGCAAGTAAGGTTTTTGCGAGTTTTGGAACACCATTAAAAGTAGAAGATATCGTAATTGCATTAACCGACAGAGAAAAGGAATTTCTAAAGTATTCGGTAACCGAAATGAGTTACAAAGAAATTGCCGAAAAAATGTTTTGTAGTCCAAGAACAGTGGAGAGTTATCGCGATAATCTTTTCGAAAAATTGGAGCTTAAGAGTAGAGTAGGACTAGCCGTTTATGCTATCAAAAATGGTTTTGATACTTTGTAAATCATTTTTACTTCATAAAAAAAAGGATAACACTTTCGAGTTATCCTTTTTTAATTTATCTAAACTTATTATTTACATTCGTCAAGTGCTTGTGCAAACGATAAGATACTTTCTAAGTTGTTTTTAAACTCTTTTTTGTCGACTCTAGCTAATAGCTCCGGACAACCTGCAGCTAATTCTTCAAAACGTTTTTTCGGTCCTAACATCCAAGAGGCAGAAGCATTCGATTTTCCTTCCGATTCGTTGGCTGCTTTAATGATGATTTCTCCATTAAAATATTGATAAACCGACATCTTTTTACCAGCATACATTTCTTTAACGAATTTTTTGCTAGCTCCAGAAAGCGTTACTCCTCCATTTTCAGTCGAAACTTTGAATGCTACTGTTGCAAACTCTTCACCATTACTTAGGATTAATTTGTTTACTTCATTCGCTTTAAAACTTCTTTCAGAGAATTTACCTTGGAAATCTTTTACAGTTACCATTACGGCATCACTTAAGTTTAGTCCTCTGCTTTTTGGCATGTAACCAGTAACTGTATCTTTTTTGATAGTTAAGATGTAAGCCAAAGTATAGTTTGGATCGGTTTCGATGCTATAAGGTGCTGATTGTGAATAAGAAGGGTTTGAATTGTAAACTTGTTGTTGAGGTACATTTTCTTCAAATATAAAATTCTTAGTATCTACAGGAAAGTGTCTTGTTTTTAATTGATTAACATTAAATAACGCAAGGTTGTTGTCATTTTCTTTAATCATTGTTTTTCCATCACCAGGATCGTAATCGTTGGTAACTAAGATATTAGCCCATTCGTTAGACTTAGCTGGTTGGTCTAAATAGTTGTAGATTTTAGCTAAATTGTAGTAAGCACTGTAACGTATTTTTCTATCAGCTTTAGAATCAGTTGTATATTTGTTAGATAATGATTTGAAATAGTTGATTGGTTCTTCCAATTCTTTTTCAAAACCATCTACTGGTTCAGCAAAGTTCATTTTGTCAAAAACCGCTTTGGCTTGTAAATAAGCATTGTATTCAGCCGCTTGCTCTGGGTGTTTTTTATTTGCTAAAATCCAAAATTGGTCTTTACCTTCTTTTACTGGGTAACCAAATTCGTTATTTAGTTCGTTATTCAAACGGTTTACTACTTCATTCAAATAATTGTTTATTATAGTACTTTGTAGTGAATATTGACCATTTTGTGCTTGGTTGTAATTCTCTGTTTCAGTTCCTTTAATTGTATTAGAACCATTGAAACTGATGATTTTGTTGATTTTACCATCACCACTTACCACTTTTGCATTTCCTTGTTGGCTGTAAGAAACCACAGGAGTGTAATAGTATCTAGTAGATTGAACACCATTTCTATCTTTGTTAGTAACCGTTCTAGTAGTTACTTCTTTTTTGGTAACCACTGGGTTCTGAAGCATTACTTCAACACTCATATAACCATTTTTTTCTCTTTTTTCTAAACCAGAGATGGTTACTTGGTTTTCAATAAAGTACTTCGATTTGTTGTACAACAAAGAGCGATCGAAAGAAATTAAAAACGAATAGTTTCTATTCTTCTTATCCAAGATTGGTTTCGTAGGAAGTTGTACATACGAGTAGTTGATTTCAAACGGATCTAAATCGGTAGATTGCGCAAAAAAACTACAAGACGCAAGCAGGAATAATGCTAAAAAAACTTTTTTCATAAGTAAGGTTTAATTTTTACAAATATATAAAAAGTTCGTTAGTTACAACCCACCAATGTTTTTATTAAAAAACTAATTTTTAGAGGGTTTATGTACTAATTTTGCAACGCGTTACCTAACTTATTTACCTACATGAACCCTACATTTTCTAACAGCAAACAAATTGGAATCGCTACCTCTTTTTCGGAACTGATACAAACCGATTTTGAAGGAACTCGCAATGCGCTTTGCTGGTACCGAAATTTGGAAGGCGATTTTAAAGAGCTTGTAAGTAAACTCCAATTGAAAGAAAACATCACCGAAGTAACTCCCAAAGACCTATTGGCACTGCAACTTTCGCCACAAGGAAATTGCGCTAGGGAAATTATCTTAAAGGATTTGCAAGACCTAACCGACTTCGGAGCAGCTCCAGTACTCAACTTACTCCAATGCTACGAACGTGATACCGACTTCGATTTCATTACTACCGATGTGTATTCCTTTCATGTAGACCATTCGCCTATTGCCACCGACACTTTTTTGTGTACCTATCACGGAGCAGCAAGCGACCTCATTGCCAACGATGAAGCCCAACAAAAAATACTCGTTCCCGAAATTAGAGCCCAATTAAAAGACCTCCACGATGGTCCAGAAGCTGAATTTGAAGACTTTTTAAAAGAAAATTATTTCGATTTGCATTACCAAGCACAACCCAACGCCACGCCAATTAACTTAGGCTTAGGTCATCTATGGCGACTGGCAGTAGACCATCCAACACAACAGGTGTTACCTTGTATTCATAGAGCACCAATTGAAAAGAATGGAGAATATCGGTTGTTGTTGATTTGTTAGAAAATTAAACATGACCAATATAAATCCCAAATTCAGGTAGTGCATCATTTTAAAAGATATATAAAATTGATAATTTAAAACTTATTTGTGGTTGAACCATTTTTTTATTTAATTTTACAATTCTTATATTAAATTCATTATTAACATGACAACAGTTACAGCAAAATTTAACGGCGAACACAAAGATTTAGAAATGTTTTTAAATTGTGGAGTTACTGAATATAGTTCAAAATTTTTGGGTTTAAATAAGTTACATGTAGAATGGAATATTGACGAAGAAAATAAAGAGAAAGCAATTGAAACATGTATGGCTTTAGTAAATACTCGTCAAATGGATGTTTGGAATGTTGAATTTGAAAGTTTCACTTCAAACTAAAATTTATAATTCTAATTCTGGAGAATATAGCTCTGATGGTTCATTAGCCAAAAACAAACTCAATTCTTTCTTGTCATTAAATCCATTAATCTTTTGCTTGTAAGTTGCTGCAATGGTTGGATTTTCTATTTCTAGTTTTCTATTCTTACTAATTTCTAAAAACTCGGTTTCCATGTCGATTCCTAAATAGCGACGATTGGCTAAATTGGCTGCAATTCCAGTTGTGGAACTTCCTGCAAATGGATCTAAAATCCATGCGCCAGGTTTGGTGGATGATAGAATAATTCGAGTTAAAACTGATAAAGGTTTTTGAGTTGGATGCTTGCCACACGATTTTTCCCATTTGGCAATGGCTGGCAATTTCCAAACGTCTTTCATTTGTTTATCGCCGTTGAGTTGTTTCATTAACTCATAGTTGTAATAATGTGGCACCTTTTCTTTTTTGCGTGCCCAAATGATTAACTCGGCTGAATGTGTAAAGAATCTACATGAAAAATTTGGTGGTGGATTGTTCTTTTCCCAAGTGATTACATTTAAGATTTTAAAATCTAATTCTTGTAACAATTGACCAACAGAAAAGATGTTATGATAGGTCCCACTTATCCAAATGGTGCCGTTGTCTTTTAGTTTTTCTCTAACTTGTTTTAACCAATTGCGATTAAAATCATTGATAAAATCAAATCCTTCTGATTTATCCCAAGTACCTTTATTTACCGAAACGATTTGACCATTTTGAATAGACAAACCATTATTAGATAAAAAATAAGGAGGATCAGCAAAAACCATATCGAACTTATGCTCAAATTGTGGCAATAGTTTCATGCAATCACCTTGCAAAAGGTAAAAATTTTTGTCTTCGGATTTGAAATAAGGTTTTATCATTCTTCTAACATATCAGCTAAAAAATAAAGCAAGTTCCCAAGATTATGATTTCCTTTTGTGAAGCCATACTTCTCACATTCATCAGGTATCAAAACGCTTTTATCTTTTAAGTGTTTATCTAATGCAATAATACGCAATGTATCAACTAAAGCTGACATTTTCTTGCTCTTTTTGATTTTTTTATTGATTACTTCTTTGTTTTTAGATGATTTAGAAGTTGTAATAGTAAGCTTTTTAATCTTGATTATTGGTTCCATATTCAGCGTTTTATGATGGATCAAATATAGTAAATATATTTTTAAATCACACTTATTGTGTGTAGCTTTTTAAAATTAATTATATCAACTTTGATAAATGGAAAAAGAAGTCCTTATTTCTTTCGGAAAAAAAGTAAGAGAACTCCGAAATAATCAACAATTATCTCAAGAATCACTTGCTGAAAAAAGTGGTTTGCACAGAAATTATATTGGTATGGTTGAACGTGGCGAAAGAAATCCGTCATTGATAAATATTGATAAATTGGCAAAAGCATTGAACGTGAGTTTGTCGGAATTGTTTAAAGTCTAGATAAATGAATATTATAAATATCACCAATCATAATTTTACAGATGATAGAGCTGAAATTAGAAAAGAAATAATTAATTTATTTTTAGCTGAAAATCCAGGAACTGGAAAAGGAGAGTTTACTTCAAAATATAGATATATTACTAAAATTGTTGAAGATAAAGTGGTTTATTTAAGTAGACCAGCACAATTTAACAATGGCTTTGATTTTACATTAAATGTGTCTAATATAAATTTTAATCCTGATGGTAGAGCAACTACAAGACCAACTCATCAAAATATATTTGACGATTTAAACTTAAAAAAAGAAGCTAATCCAAAATTGTATGTAGAATTAGTTGAGCAAATTGACAAAATTTACGATTGTAAAAAGTCTACAAAACTTGATTTTGCTTTTGGTGTTGGTTTAAAATCAGAAATTTTACTAGAATGTATAAAATGGCTCTTTATTGAACAAGATGTTACGTATTGGAATTATTCAGGAAGAGCTATGTTTTATGGTGGGATAAAACAAATTTAAAATGGCAAAAAAACCTAACACAGTTGGCGGTGGAGCGAGAACAAATCTAAATGGATTAGAATTTGAAGGAAGAACCGATCTTTTAGAAGCTCTAAAAAAACATCCTGAATGTACTGTAGAAGGAAATCAAGTTTTTAAAGATGGTAAAATAGTGGCTCATTATTATGAAAAGCATAATTTGTATAAAGCTTTTCTAGAACCAAGTGGCATAAATTATAAAGATATTTTATCAAAGAAAATACTGCCTGATGGCGCACTATTAGTTGATAAAACTATATATATCATTGAAAAAAAATACCAAGCTGGCTCTGGTTCTGTAGATGAAAAGTTGCAGACTTGTGATTTTAAAAAAAAACAATATGTAAAGTTATTTACACCACTAAATGTAAAAGTTGAATATTATTATGTTCTTAATGATTGGTTTGATAAACCAGAATATAATGATGTATTTCAGTATATCGAAAGTGTTGGATGTAAATATTTCATAGAAGAATTACCGTTTAACGAAATCGGATTGTAAAATGAGTGAAAAAAAAGTGTTAGATTCGAAAAAAGAGTTTCTTGAATGGGGAGGTATTTCAATTATAACAATTACAATTTTTGTGATTGGAATTTCTTTATTTGCAAGATCTTGTAATGAAATGAAGAATAAAAATGTATATATAGATACACTTAAAATTACAAAAATAAAGTATTTTGAAATCTCTAAGAAAAAGTTAGATACCAATTATATCGCTTTAGATAAAGAAATGATAAAAAATTTAAATGTAACTACTGATAGTTTAAATTCGAAGGTAGATCAAATAAATAAGGTCAGTTCAGATTTTAAAGAAATGCAGAAAGAGAGTAATGAAACATTTAGATTTTATTTAACTATTATAGGTTTTATATTTGCAATTGTTGGTTTTTTTGGGTTTAAATCAATTTTTGATACAAGGCAAGCAGCAATTGAAAGAGCTACTTTTGAAGCAAAAAATGAAGCAAAAAATGAAGCAGAAAAAGAAATTCAGAGTGTTAAAGAAAAATTAAACAATGCAATAACAGAAGCTAAATATGAAGCTAAGTTATCAATGATGTCTCAATTAAATGAAAATCAAAACAAAATTATTGCTTTAGAAGGGAATTATAATGAATTGAAGAATCAATTAAATATAACAGATAAACTTGAGAGACAATTTAATGATATAATTATAAGGCTTAAAGATTTAGAAAGATTACCTGATACTGAAAGAAATGAAAATATAGATAATCCTGAAAAAAAAGAAGATAATTCTAATGTAGAAGTTGACGAAAATAGTTTGGATGAAAATGATGAATTTGACAATAAAAATTAATTAAAATGGACTATACTGAAATAAATTATATAGAGGTTAATCAGATTACTAGAGGAAAACTTGGTTTTTGTAAGGTTAAATTTTCTGAGCTTGAAAGTGTTGTTCGTTTTACAGCAAGAACAGAAGAAAAAACCGACCCTCTTTCTACTAAAAATGAAATTGAAGAAATTGAAAATGAGAATCAAAGATTCTATCAAAGAATATATAAGGATGATAGAACATATAAGATTCAGCAGTTTATTATTAGGGAAGCATTAAAAGAATATAAATTTAAAAAAGAACTTTCAAGGGTCCCATCTCTTGGCCTTTTCCCTACATCAACTTTGATTGCAGTAAATATTCACGATTCAGTTTCAAAGGAAGATTATGAAAAAAATTATTACAATTTAGAAAAGGAAGTAGGTAATCAAATTACTTTGTGTTATCAAGAAGGAAATACTATTTTTTTGCCAAAAGGAAATGAGATTGCTCTGATAGTAGATGGACAACATAGAATAGCAGCTCTAAAAGAACTATATTTAAAAACTAATGAAAGTTTAAAATTTGGAAGGAAAAATATTTTAGATATT
>JAAFHW010000097.1 GCA_013298525.1 Flavobacteriia bacterium | reverse complement strand
TGGACCAAATTGGTTCAAAAATTGGTGCGTAGCTCCAGTAATTGTTGATGATAAAAATGATGAAGTCTATCTTACACCTTTATATTATGTGATGGCTCATTTCAGTAAGTTCATGCGACCTGGTGCTGTGAAAATTGGTTGTGAGATAAATTCTAAAGAATTGGTTTCAACTGCTGTCCAAAATCAAGATGGTTCTATCGCAATAGCCGTTTTTAATCCAACTGAATCTAAACAAACAATTTATATCAAATTAAATAATAAAAATGCTTTAATCTCAATTGATTCAAAAGCATTACAAACTATAATAATCAAACCAAACTAACCAATAATTAAAAAAACTCTATATGTCAAATACTAATTCAACTTCATCAGGAAAAGTTCCAATGGGTCAAAAAATTGCCTTTGGATTGGGTATGCTTGCTAACCAAATGTTTCCAGCTGCTTTAGGAATTTTTACAGTTGTATTAGTCGAACAATTGGGGTTTAGTGGATTATTGTTAGGCTTAACGTATTTTATTCCAAAGTTTTATGATGCTTTGTTTGATTTGATAATGGGTTATGTGAGTGATAATACCAAATCAAAATGGGGAAGAAGAAGACAATATGTATTAGCTGGAGCAATTATTCTAGGAATTTCATTTGCATTAATGTGGCAATTGTATGCTGAAAACGGTGTAACATACAATTTTTGGTACTTTTTAATGATTTCATTGATTTTTTATTCAGGTTTGACCATATTCAGTATTCCCTATGTTGCAATGGGTTACGAAATGAGTGATGATTTTCACGAACGAACCAATATTATGGCTACTTCGCAACTTATAGGTCAGTTGGCTTGGGTTGTTGCACCATGGTTTTGGGTTATAATGGCAGATAAATCATTGTTTCCATCAGGTGATGTGGCTGTAAGAACCTTAGCTGTATATGTTGCAATAGGTTGCGCCATTTTAGCAGCAATTCCAGCATTTTTTATTCCAAGTAAATCTACACTCAACGAAGATTACAGTCCAATTGATTTAAAAGGAATCCTCGGAAGTTTCGGCGAAATCAAAGAAGGTTTGAAAGCTTCGATAGAAATTAAACCATTCAGAAAAATTTGTATTGCTACTTTTTTAATTTTTAATGCTTTTCAAACTACAGCAGCATTTTCGTATTTTATCATCAAGTATTATTTGTTTAAAGGAAATGAAGATGGTTTCGGATTATGGCCTACTTTATTTGGATGTGTAGGAGCAATTATCACTACCGTTGTGGTTATTCCTATCGTTGCAAGAATGTCTAAAACAATGGGAAAAAAGAAAGCTTTCTTATTATCTCAAGGGATTTCTGTAATCGGTTACATTTTGCTTTTTGTATTATTTGTTCCAGGAAAACCATATCTGTTTTTGTTTGCATTGCCATTTTTCTCCTTCGGAATTGGAAGCTTGTTTACCTTAATGATGTCGATGACTTCGGATGTTATAGATATTGATGAACTCAACACAGGAAAAAGAAGAGAAGGAAGTTTAGGCGCTATTTATTGGTGGATGGTAAAATTTGGAACAGCTGTTGCAGGATTGTTAAGTGGATTAATTCTTTCTTTAGTTGCATTTCAGTCCAATGCTGCTACACAAACCGATGAAACCATGTTTTGGCTGCGAATATTCTTTGTAGGAGTTCCAATTCTTGGTACATTGAGTGCAATTTGGGTAATGAGAAATTATGATATTGATGAAGCCAAAGCTAGAGAAGTGAGAGACCTTTTAGATAAGCGAAAAGGAAAAACGAAAACCCAATCTTCAGCTTATCTTTCAGGAAAACTTGTTTCATTAGTAAAAAATGGTTCGATTAATTCTTCAATTGATAACGAATTAAATACTAAAAGCGAGACTGAATTAAAAGCTCTTTATTCTGAAATACTAAACAATGGATTACACGGATTATGTTTCAGTCCATATGTAGAAAACCAAAAAGCTGGTGATATTCTTTCTGTTGATCAAATTAGAAGGAGATTAGATATTATTGCTCCTCACACCAATTGGATTCGTTCCTTTTCATGTACAGAAGGTAACGAGTTAATTCCAGAAATTGCTCATCAAAAAGGACTTAAAACTGTTGTTGGAGCTTGGATTAGCAATGATAAAGCTAGAAATGAAAAAGAAATTGAAGCATTAATCAAACTAGCTAAATCAGGTTTGGTAGATATAGCTGCTGTAGGAAATGAAGTATTGCATCGTAATGAAATTTCTGAACAAGAACTTATTGGTTACATCAAAAGAGTAAAAGAAGCCGTACCAAATATCTCTGTTAGTTATGTTGATGCTTATTATCAGTTTTTAGATAAACCAAATTTGATTTCGAGTTGCGATTTATTATTGGTAAACTTTTACCCATTTTGGGAAGGAGCAAATGTAGATTTTACAACTTCCTATTTGCAAAATATGATGGAAGTAACTAAGAACGTGGCTCAAGGAAAGAAAATCATAATTTCTGAAACAGGTTGGCCAAGTAAAGGAGAAACGGTTGAGGAAGCAATTCCATCAGAAATTAATGCTATGAAATATTTTGTTTCTTCTCAAAAATGGGCAAAAAACAACAATATTGAGCTATTCCATTTCTCTTCTTTTGACGAATCTTGGAAAGCCTTGCAAGAAGGAACCGTTGGAACAGCATGGGGAATTTGGGATAAAAATGAGAAGCTTAAATTTTAAAAATTACAAATCATGTCATTTAGAGAAGGTCACTATTTTTCATTAGAAAATAATTATAATAACAGCAATAGTAATAACACTAACAAAAGTGATTATCAGAGTTTTGATTTTTCCGAAATTCCTGCAAAGAAATTAGCAGAACTTTGGAGAGAAACTTTAGAAAATGGCATGCATGGAATTTGCTTCAGCTTATACGAAGACGGACAAAAACCAGGCGATATTATTACTGCCGAACAAGTTAATCGACGTATTCAAATTTTAAAGCCATATTCTAAATGGGTTCGTTCTTTTTCATGTATCGAAGGCAACGAACATATTCCAAGAATTGCCAAAGAAAACGGAATGCAAACTTTAGTTGGCGCTTGGCTTGGAGATGATTTAGAACTGAATGAAAAAGAAATAGAGAGTTTAATCACTTTAGCTAAAGAAGGTTGTGTAGATATTGCAGCAGTTGGAAACGAAGTAATGTATCGTGGTGATTTAACCGAAGATCAATTACTAGAATACATTAATCGTGTAAAAGAAGCTTTACCAAATATTCCAGTAGGATACGTTGATGCTTATTACGAGTTTTCACACCGACCAAGAATTACAGAGGTTTGTGATGTGATTTTAACCAATTGTTATCCTTATTGGGAAGGTTGTCCTATAGAATATTCTTTACCTCACATGCAAAGTATGTTTAATTCTGCTAAAGATGCTGGTCAAGGAAAACGTGTTATTATAACAGAAACTGGTTGGCCTAGCGAAGGCGGTTCATTAAAAGGTGCAGTAGCAACCAATGAAAATGCTATGAAATATTTTATAGAAAGTCAAAATTGGTCGAAATTTAATGATATAGAGATTTTCTATTTTTCTTCGTTTGACGAATCTTGGAAAGTAGGACCAGAAGGTGCAGTTGGAGCTTATTGGGGTTTGTGGGACAAAAATGAAAAACTTAAATTTTAATAAAAATGTATATGAGAAATAAATTACAAATACTTTTACTATTGATTTTTTTTACATCAAGTTATTCTCAAGTAGATGTAGTTTATACTAATCTAGTTTGGTCGGATGAATTTGATACTAATGGTGCAGTAAATTCAACTAAATGGCATCATCAAACACAGTTGCCAGCCGGTGGAAATTGGTTTAATGGAGAAGTACAGCATTACACCGATCAACTTACAAATTCCTCTGTTAATGCTGGATTTCTTAGTATTGTTGCCAAAAAGGAACCTTATACTAATCAAGGTATTACTAAGCAATACACATCGGCTCGTTTAAATTCTAAATTTGCTTTTCTTTACGGTCGAGTTGATATACGTGCCAAAGTTCCAACCAATCAAGGTACTTGGCCAGCTTTGTGGATGTTGGGTAAAAATGTTAATGAAGATGGAGCCTATTTCGATTCGCAATTTGGCACAACAGATTGGCCAGCTTGTGGTGAAATTGATATTATGGAACATGGTATTACACCATCTCAACCTACAAATTATGTTCAAAGCGCACTTCATACACCTTCTTCTTTTGGAAATACTATGAACATTGGTGGAACAATTGCAAATAATTTAGGAAATAGTTTCCATGTATATTCTATGAATTGGTCGCCTTATCAAATTACATTTTTGTTAGATGGCGTAGCTTATTATACCTACAATCCGGCAGTGAAAACACCAAGTAATTGGCCTTTTAATGCAGAACAATATTTGTTATTAAATATTGCAATGGGTGGAATTGCAGGAACAATACCCTCTAATTTTACTCAAACTGCGATGGAGGTAGATTATGTTAGAGTTTATCAAAATACTTTAGTTGATACACAAGCACCAACTAATTTTACAGCTACAGTTGGAACTGTTACAAGTTCAACGATTCAATTACTGTTGAATGCAAATGACAATTCAGGAAATGTTTCTTATAGTATTAATTATAGTGGTGGAACTATCAATACAGCCAATCCAGCTGGAGTTCAAAAATCGGTAATTGTTCCAAATTTGTCTCCAAATACAAATTATAGTTTTTCAATAACTGCAAGTGATTTGGCAGGAAACAACTATGTTTCAAATCCGATAGTTTTGAACGCAACTACCACAGGTGTTATTGGTTGCTCTGGAACGAGTTCAGCGGCTCAAGCAAATTCTTTTTCAACAGGATACAATTATGCTTTTGAAACTTTAGGAACAGATGTAAAAATAACTTTTGAAATGTTAGACACAGACAAAGTTGGAGTAGTGGCTTTCTTGTGGAAACAAAGTCCGTTTACTGAAACTCAAATGACAAATGTCTCAGGAAATATTTTTACTAAAACAATTACAAACCAAACAATAGGTTCAACGATTACTTATGCAGTTAAGTTTGCTTATGCAAATGGTTTTTCAGTCACAACATACTATGATTATGTGGTTGGAAGTAATTGCGCTTTAGAAGTAGCATCAATTCAAGATACTGTTGATTTTTCTTTCTTAAATCCTGTTAAAGAATTTGTCAGCATAAATTCTGAATCTAAAATTGATAAAGTAGAAATTTATAATATGGTTGGAACTTTAGTTTTAGAAACAAAAGAGGATACTAATAAAGTTGATATAAAAAATCTTTCACAAGGAATATATTTAATCGCAGTTTATTCAGACGATAAAAAGAGCGTTA
Source organism: Flavobacteriia bacterium (assembly GCA_013298525.1). Classification (GTDB taxonomy): domain Bacteria; phylum Bacteroidota; class Bacteroidia; order Flavobacteriales; family Flavobacteriaceae; genus Flavobacterium. Next base: position 4,560 of record JAAFHW010000097.1, on the reverse strand, counting down.
AAAAAATGATTGTGAAATAGATCAATAATCAATTAGATACATTTTTTTAGTTTGTTAAGACCTTGCAAGAAATTCTCTTTTTGTAAGGTCTTTTTGTCGTTTTTATGCTACTTTTTCAATTTTATTGCATTTGAAATGTTAAAATTTTAAATTTTATTTGCATATTAAGAAAAGTTTATGTTACATTTGGCTATAATTTAATCAAAATTTAACAGTCGCCTATCGAAAAAAATTACTTTTAGAAAAAACATTACGATTTTTTAACCCAAAACTAAAAGGTAATTTTATGGCTACTATTCAAATCCCAGACGCTTTATTGGTAAAGAATTATATAGCCGGCGACGAGAACGCTTTGGCTGTATTAATCAACAGACATCAGTCTAAAATTTATGGATTTATTTATTCCAAAATGGCCGACCGTGATGTAGCTGACGACGTATTTCAAGATACTTTTATCAAAGTAATCAAGACTTTAAAATCTAATTCGTATAACGAAGAAGGTAAATTTTTACCTTGGGTAATGCGTATTTCACATAATCTTATTGTGGATCATTATCGTAAGAACAAAAAAATGCCAATGCTTCGCGAAACCGAAGAGTTTTCAATTTTTTCTGTTTTAACAGATACTTCAATGAATGCTGAAGGTAGAATTATTACAGAAGTTATTGAAAAAGATTTGCAAAAAATAATAAAACAACTTCCTGATGATCAGAGAGAAGTATTGACTATGCGAATCTATCAAGACTTAAGTTTTAACGAAATTGCAGAATTGACAGGCGTTAGCATCAATACTGCTTTAGGTAGAATGCGATATGCACTAATGAACTTGAGAAAATTAATTGAAAAAAATCAAATTATTTTGACCAATTAAACAATATATGTAAAGTTATAACGTTATAGATGTATAATTTAAATCACTCTATGGCAAAACTTTACTCTAAAAAAGCATTAGCAAACACTAAAATGTTACCAAAAAAAGAAACAATTAATTTCATACTTAATTATTCAAAAGCTTTGAAAATGGTCAAAGTAGGTAACATGAACTTCGAACTCCTTGCTAATTAACATATCGCGTCTAGTTTTATTTAACTGGACGCGATATTTTTTTATCAAATTCTTTTAGAACTTCTTTTCTTCCAATAGTTTTAGTAATTATATCTTTTTCAATATCCCAACCTCTTGCAGGTGAATATTCTCTTCCGTACCAAATGATTTGTAAGTGTAAATCATTCCATAAATCTTTAGGAAAAATGGCTTTGGCATCTTTTTCAGTTTGAACCACATTTTTTCCCGAAGTTAAATTCCATCGATACATTAACCTATGAATATGAGTATCAACAGGAAATGCAGGAACACCAAACGCCTGACTCATAACAACGCTAGCTGTTTTGTGTCCAACTGCAGGAAGTGCTTCTAATGCCTCAAAACTTTGCGGGACTTCTCCATTATATTTGTCGATTAATATGTGCGATAAACCATGAATTCCTTTCGATTTCATTGGAGATAAGCCACAAGGACGAATAATTTCTTTGATTTCTTCAATACTCATTTTTATCATATCGTAGGGATTGTCTGCTTTCGCAAATAATAATGGCGTAATTTGATTCACACGAACATCAGTACATTGTGCAGAAAGTAAGACAGCAACCAACAAAGTATAAGGATCTTTATGGTCTAATGGAATCGGAATGGTTGGATAAAGTTCTTTTAACGTATTTATAACAAACGTTGCACGCTCTTTCTTGGTCATTTTTAATTAAATTTGGATTGTAAAATAAGTCAATTTAAAGGACAATTCAAATATCAAATTTTGTTGGCTGAGGCACTCGAAGTCAACTTTTAAACAAAAAACAATGACAACACTTAAAAAAGGAGACAAAGCTCCAAGTTTTTCAGGTAAAGACCAAGATGGAAACCTACATTCATTAGCAGATTATAAAGGAAAAAAATTAGTAGTTTTCTTTTATCCAAAAGCCAATACGCCAGGATGTACAGCAGAAGCTTGCGATTTGAGAGATAATTTTGAACGTTTTCAAGCTAATAATTATGCCTTATTGGGAGTAAGTGCTGATTCAGAGAAAGCACAATTCAAATTCAAAGAAAAATTTGACTTTCCATTTCCATTACTTGCTGATGAGGACAAATCTGTAATTCAAGCCTTTGGCGTTTGGGGACCAAAAAAGTTTATGGGAAAAGAATACGATGGAATTCATAGAACGACATTCGTAATAGACGAAAATGGAGTAATAGATGAAGTTATTACTGACGTAAAAACTAAAGTTCACGCTTCACAGATTCTGAAATAAAACAAAAAACCTCGTTAGTTAGTAACGAGGTTTTTTTCTATTCTTTATATTCTAGCAAATCGGCTGGTTGACAGTCTAGTGCTTTACAAATGGCTTCTAGTGTACTAAAACGAACCGCTTTGGCTTTTCCAGTTTTGAGTATTGATAGATTGGCTAAGGTCAAATCAACTTTTTCTGAAAGTTCATTTAATGACATTTTTCTTTTAGCCATCATTACGTCGAGGTTTACAATTATTGGCATAGCTTATACAGTTAGTTCGTTTTCTTCTTGAATTTCGATTCCTCTTTTAAAAATTTGAGCAATTATAAATAGGACAATACTCATAAACAACCATACTCCAGCGCCGTCTATTTTAAGCAAATTACTATCTGGCATTACAACACCTTTACTTTCAAACCATTCTGCATATTTTACAGCCCAACTTGAGAATAACCCAATTCCAAAAGTCAAAAAAGCCAAATTGAAAATGAATTTCCTAACTTCTTTACTAAAAGGTTGTAAAAGATTTAATTTTTTATCGTGTATTAATTTGATAATTAGATAAAACATAATTGCTTTCATAATGCCTACAATAGACATTAGAAAAGTTTCAACTAAAAAATAGCCAGAATCAAATTGAAAGAGCGAAGACAAATCTAAGCCACTCCAAAATTTTTGTGCAATAACTGGATTAAAGAAGAATGCATATATCGCATTAGATAAAACACCACCAGTGTCTATGCAAATTCCAACAAAGATAAGCCAAGATAAAATGTATAAAACATTTAGTATTTGTTTAGTAGTAATTTTGATTTCCATAATTGTTTGTTTTAAAATTATGGTACAAATATAATAAATAATTATTGATAAACAATAAATATTTATTTTTTAACATTTTATTTTTGTTGTTTAAGTAGATTTTGTAAAACGTAAAGCATTTGTAATATTATCTTTATTTAATATATTTTGATTACAGATGTTTCATTTTATTTGCAATAACAACCTTTAAAGTTCTAGATATTTGCATCTAAAATATATTTTCATGTTATTCCTGTATCTTTTTTTAGGTGGTTTTTTTCCTTCATCCAAAGAACCACTTGTAGAATAATAAGTATTACTATTAAATTCTACATAACCATAAATTAGTTGCTTTTTCTCTTTATCAGGTAATTCAGATAAAATAATTTTTGTTTCAGTACAAGGAACTTCTAATCTATAAATTAAGGTGTCTTTTTCATTATAAGAGTAAGATGGAAAATCATCAGAACTTAGCATATGAAATACTTCTGCTTGATTGTTATTAAAGTTTATATTAAATCCAATACCACCAAAAAGACCAAAAGCACCATCAATTCCTAATTTTCCATCTTTCCAATAATAAAATGATTTGAATAGTTGTTTTTTAGTTATATCATCATTGCTAAAGAACAAAGTATCATTTTCAAAAAATTCTCCCAAAATTGAATTTTCATATACCTGCATAACAGAATTCATTTTTCCAAAATCATCTGATTCTTTTATGTGATTTTCAACTTGTTGTTTAATTGTTGGATCAATTATTAAACCATTAACCTCCTTTTGATTGTTGGTTTGTGAAAAGAGTGTACAAGTTGAAAAAAAGATGAATAGATATTTTATCATAATAATGTTATAAATAGTTTTTATGATTTAGTAGAACTTTTATTAAATTAACAATCACACTCAAATATATAAAAAAAATCCTCAATTAAGTATTGAGGATTTCTATATTAAGCTTCTTCAAGCACGCGATTTGGGTCGTAACCAAATAGCTTATGTTGTTTTATTAATTCGGCTGTACCTTCTGGTAACATTCTTTCCCAGCCAGGAATTCCGGTGCTTATCATTCTTAAAACTTCTCTTGAGAATATTTTTAGATTTTCAGCATCATTAACTGGTACATCAACAACTTTTCCGTTGTAAGCGAAGAATTTGTACAATTCTTTCATTCTAGGATGTACTTTCAAGTTTTGTGAAGTAATGATTTCGCCATTTTCTTCCATTGGATACAGATATACTTTTAAGTCTCTGTAGAATAATTTTCCAAAAGCTTCTAGGATTCCACCACTCAAATGTCTGTAGTATTTTTCGTCAAAAATATCAACCAAATTGTTTACTCCCATAACCAATCCCATACGAGCTTTGGTATAACTTGAGAAATATTCAACCACTTTATAATATTCTTGGAAGTTAGAAATCATTACGGTTTGACCTAACGAACAAAGTAATTCGGCTCTATCCATAAAGTCACGTTCG
>JAAFHW010000096.1 GCA_013298525.1 Flavobacteriia bacterium | reverse complement strand
TCGTAATCGTAAAAAAACAAACGAAAAATTACAACTTTTGAATGCCGAGCTCGACCAAGCTAACAAAACCAAAACCCGTTTTTTCAGTATTTTGAATCACGATTTAAGAAGTCCGGTTGCTAATTTGATTCATTTTCTTCATTTGCAAAAAGACAGTCCGGAGTTGTTGGATGAAGAAACCAAAAACCGAATGCAAAACAAAACCATTTCTGGAGCAGAAGATTTGCTTTCCTCCATGGAAGATATTTTGTTGTGGAGTAAAGGTCAAATGGAAAACTTTAAACCTCAACCCAAAAATGTTTCGATAAATCAATTATTTGAAGATACGAAAAAAGTGTTTTCAGGATATCAAAAGATAGATTTTGACTATCAAAACCCTGATAATATTAGCATTTTTACAGATGAAAATTATCTAAAAACTGTTGTAAGAAACTTGACTAGTAATGCTATAAATGTTTTTACGACTACTCAAAATCCAAAAATAACATGGAAGGCTTGGCAAGAAAATAATGTTTCCTATTTATCTGTAACCGATAATGGACCAGGCGCAAGCAAAGAACAATTTAAAGCATTATACGACGATAAAGAAGTAGTAGGAATAAAAACTGGATTGGGTTTGCATTTAATTCGTGATTTAGCAAAAGCTATTAATTGTGAGATTTCAGTAGATTCTAAAATTGATGTTGGAACGACTTTTATTTTGAAATTATAAATAAAAAGGCCTAACTTTCATTAGACCGATTTCTGCTTAACTAAAACTATTTACTTAATTTTTTTCAACAAGATATTTATTTGTTTTCTAATTTTTCTAATCGTTTAAGAATTTCGGAATTTGCTGTTTCTAGTGATTTTATTTTAGCGTTTTGATCTTTTATGGCTTCAATTAATAATGGTGTTATGGCTGCGTAATCAACAAAATAATCGCCGTTTGCATTTTTTTGAACTGCTTCAGGCAATATTTTTTCTACCTCTTGTGCTAAAACTCCACTTGATTTAATTGGTTTATCTCCTTTTTCGATTTCTGTAGTCGCAAGTTTAAATTGGTAAGTATAACCTGAAATTTGATTTATTTTATCTGTAGCGTTTTCAATTTTTTGAATATTTTCTTTTTTGTTTTTATCAGAAACCTGAAAATATGCACCAGCAGGAGTTATGTAAGATTTTAAAGCAACTAATGCTGTTAGTGATGAAGCATCGTAAGGATTTGTGTTAGAAACATCAAAATTGTCTTCATCAAGAAAATAAACCAATGCTGCTGCTTGTCCTTGATTAGCGTCACCTGCTGACCAAATGGTTACGGCATTACCATCACCATAAACACCTGCTGTTTCAGTTGCTCCTTCTTTTGAAGAAATTATAAAATCATCTCCACCATTACCAAATATTTGATTTCCTATACCATGAACAAAATTATTTTTATTGACCAATTGCATTTTATTATTGGCTGACACTAAATTGTCTACTTCTAGATTTCCATTAAATCTCAATAAATCAGTTGCAAAATCACCATAAATTAATGGTGTTGCAGAATTACTGTTTTCGATGTAGAGTTTGTTGGAACCAGTTTCGGAAAAACCTGCTTGATTACCTATTGCAATGTTTGCATTTCCTGTAGAGTTGTTATTTAATGATTCAAAACCAACAGCAACATTATTTACACCTGTTGTGTTAAAAAAAAGTGCAGACATACCAGTAGCAGTATTGTAATTTCCAATAGTGTTATAATATAGTGCTGATTTACCATTTGCTGTATTTTTAATTCCTAATGTGTTTTCTCGAAGTGCGTAAAATCCTGTTGCAGTATTATCTCCACCAATTGTATTTTTTTCAAGAGAAAATTGGCCAATTGCTGTGTTTTCACTTCCTGTTGTGTTTGTATAAAGCGATGAATTTCCTATTGCTATATTAAAATTACCACTAGTATTAGTATAAAGTGAATTAGAACCCATTGCAATGTTGTAACTTCCTATAGTGTTTGAATAAAGAGAGTGAAATCCATTTGCCAGATTATTACTACCTGATGAATTTTCAAATAATGATTGATACCCAATTGCAGTATTTAAACCTCCAGAATTATTTGCTGGATTTGTTGAACCTCTTAATGCTTCAAAACCAACAGCAACATTATTTACACCTGTTGAGTTATAAAAAAGTGCAGACCTACCATTTGCTGTGTTGTTATTTCCAGTTGTGTTTGAATATAAAGCCGATTTTCCTGTTGCTGTATTGTTATTTCCTGTTGTGTTTGTAAGAAGTGCAAAAACACCATTGGCAATATTGTTAATTCCTACAGTATTATTTCGTAAAGCATAATATCCTGTTGCAGTATTATCTCCACCTATTGTGTTTTTTTCAAGAGATAATTCGCCAATTGCTGTATTACCACTTCCTGTTGTGTTGGTAATAAGCGATGAATTTCCTATTGCAATATTAAAATTACCACTGGTATTAGCATAAAGTGTATTAGAACCCATTGCAATATTATTACTTCCTACAGTGTTTGAATAAAGAGAATGAAATCCGTTTGCTACATTATCATTTCCCGATGAAATTGAAAATAGTGATTGATAACCTACTCCTAAATTAGAATTTCCAGTATTATTAGCAAAAATGACAGAACCTTTTAAAGATTCATAACCTATTGCAATATTTTGATTTGTAAATGGTGTTGTTGTATTGCCAAAATTTGCCAATGCATTTGTACCAATTCCAATTCCTCTAGATCCAGCATTATTGTACTGCATTGACGATGTACCTATTGCAATATTATTATGAGCAGTTGTATTATTTAATGCATAATTGCCCAATGCAACATTTCCTGCACCAGTGACATTTTCTTCTAAACTGTAACTTCCTATTGCTGTGTTGAAAGTTCCATATTCGTTTTTTGTTAAAGCATTATAACCAACTGCTACGTTAAAAGAACCAGAATCGTCTCCGCCACCAATTAATGATTTTAAAGCATTCATACCAACAGCTGTATTTTGTATTGTAATTTCATTATTTTGTAACGCATTAGTTCCAACTGCTACGTTTTCTCTACCAGCACTATTATTTAACAATGTTTGGTATCCAATTGCTGTATTTGAATTTCCGATATTGTCTGTTGGAGTTGTCGAACCTTTTAAAGCTTCAAAACCAACAGCAACGTTTTCATTAACAAAAGGTGTTGTTGTATTGTTAGCATTTTGCATGGCACCAAATCCAATTGCGGTTGCATTTGAACCTGCCTTGTTTGAATACAAAGCAGAGACTCCATTTGCTGTATTATTTCCACCTGTAGTATTCAAAAGTAGTGAAGAAAGCCCATTGGCTACATTCATATTTCCTGTTGTATTTGAATTGAGTGCTGAACTTCCATTAGCCGAATTTCCGATACCTATCGTATTGAATTTAAGAGCTGAATTTCCGTTTGCAGTATTAAAACTCCCAGTTGTATTCGAGAAAAGTGAAAATGCTCCGCTTGTAGCATTATAGCTTCCAGATGTATTTGAATAAAGTGATGAATTTCCAACAGCTGAATTCTCGTTTCCAGTTGTGTTTGAATAAAGAGCGAATTTTCCATTGGCAGTGTTAGCAGTTCCTGCAGTGTTCGAGAAAAGTGCAGAAACTCCAATTGCAGTATTATGTTGACCTGAAGTGTTACTTAACAATGTATTTTGACCTAAAGCAGTATTAGTTGTTGAAATTAAACCTGATTTTATGCTGTTTCTTTTAAAAACCAAATCAACATCATCTGTCGTTCCAATAAAATTGGTTGCAGGATTTGTACCTGTATTTCCTGTTGTTAGCCATCCGGCATTTCCGCCAAAGCCTTTCCAACTTGTTGAAGCATTATCCCAGTAGTAAAATCCTTTTGGTTTTCCAGGCAAATCGACATTCAAATAAACCATCATGCTGTTTTGTGCTGCAGTTGGATTAGTTAAAGGAAACGCATCAATTTTCGGAATTAAAATCCCATCATTGTTGGCTGGTGTTGCTTGATTGCTAGATTTAATTTGCAACTGTGCATCTGGTGTTGTGGTGTTTATTCCTACTTGAGCATGTCCAAATTGGATAGTAAGCAGAACTGTCAAAATGAAGAATACCTTTTTCATCTTTGTAAGTATTAAATAGTTAATGTATTAAGCATCACAAATTTGATTCAATAATTAAGACCAAAAAATGGCAAAAGGACGAACGACATTTTAAATACATAAACAACAAACTTTCGAAAAAAATGTCATAAAAAAACTCCGAAAATATATTCGGAGTTTTGCTTTTAATCTATTTATTTCCTGGTCTTTTTCTTTTGTCATACTGACCAAAACCATTATTAGGAAAAGGAATTGGTCCACCAATTTTTCCAAAATCTAACTCTTCTACTTTTACTTCCTCAAATGGAATTGACCAAACATTCAAATCTTCAGTTCCAGCCGAAGTAGTTTTTCCGTTATACATTTTTCCACTAATTACTAAAGGAACATCGCTGATAATTCTCAAAGAACCTGCTCTTAAGTTAGTAGAAACTCTATAACTGGGATTTTTTTCACTAATTATATCAATAATTCTCAAGGATAGAACTGAGTTTGCATGTGTTAACATACCAATTTCCATATCGGAATAAATAGTTCCAACTTCATCATAAAAATGAATTTTGATGTCAGCTCTAACATTGTTATAATTCAAAATACAAAAGGTAGTGCCTGTGTATATTTTTATCCCTTCGCCATAAACATCTTGACTATCACACCAATAAGGTGTAACATATTTAAAACTACTCATAATTAATTGATTTTTAAATTAATAATTCAAAAGTATCTTGTGTGAAAAAGTAATACAATAACAAAAGGACGAACTACATTTAAAATACACCAATGTACTTTTAAGTAATAAAAATTATTATATTTGAATTCCAATCCACAATAAAATGAAACCATTTGACTGCATTATTGTTGACGATGACGAAATGGACAAACTTGCCGTTGTGTCTTATGCCAAAAGGTTTTCAACTTTAAATATTGTTGGTGTTTTTGATTCGGCAGAAAAAGCACTTACTTTTCTAGAAAATAATACTATTGAAGTTGCTTTTTTAGATATCGAATTAAAAGGTGCTTCCGGAATTGAATTACGACAAAAAGCTTTAGAAATTCCTATATGCGTTTTCATTTCATCGCATTCTGAAAGTGCCGCAGAAACGTTTGAATTACAAACTCTTGATTTTATTGTAAAGCCATTTAAGTTTCCAAGATTTGAACAAACCGTTAAGCGTATTGAAGAGTTTATGGAAATACGATTGAAAGCAAGTTTATTTGAATCATCCATTGGTGGCGATGCCGTTTATGTGAAAACGGGTCACAATCAAATTAAAGTAAAACTTCACGAAATTCTATATTTAGAAGCTTTAAAAAATTACACTATTTTAGTTACTGAAGGAAAACGTCATTGTGTTTTATCCAATTTAGGTGAAATTTTACAAGAAGAAAAGTTTAGTTCTTTTATTAGAATTCACCGAAGTTTTGCAGTTCAAAAACAGTTTATTCAAAAAATTGGAAGCCAAGAAATCGAACTAAAAAACAATGTTTCTATTCCGGTTGGTAGAAGTTTCAAGGATAATTTAAATGTAGTTTTATGAGAAAACATTTTATTTTAATTCTAATTTTTATTTCCACTTTTGCTTTTGGACAAAAAGAACCAAATCTTTCAAAATACAAAACTCAAAAAGAAAAACTTCATGCTTGGGCTGAATATTGCGACGAGTTTTTAGGCGTTGAAAACTACAAACAATTGCGAATTGTGGGTAAGAAAGGAATTAAAATGACAGCTCAAAATGATTATTACAATCAATCATTATTCCTTTTTTACATCGGAATTTCTTTTGATTATGGTAGTGAAACTGATAGCATTTCTTATTATTTAGAAAAATCAGAACAATTTGGTAGAAAAGCAAAAAATAATAGAAGAACCATTGAAGCGTTAAGACAAATGCTTGTTTGCTATAAAAACTATGGTTCAACATCCAAAAGAGAACGTGTTCTAAATGAATTGCAAAAAGTAATAGATACTTCAAAAAGTGGTTCTTACAAAAGTGAAATTCTAGCTGAAATTTCAGACTATTACATCAATATTGGACAATATGAAAAAGGATTGCAATACAAAATTGATGGATTAAACGGCAGAAAAAAATATTTATCAAAAGGCGATTATAATGATACTATAAATTATGGTGTTCAATTAGTAAATATTTCAGAACTATACGTTACTATGGAAAATCTTCCAAAAAGTTTAGAGTATTTAACTGAAAGTGAACCTTATTTAGCAAAATACAAAGAAGGAGTTGCGGCGGTTCACAAAGATTTTATTGCAATTTATGTAAAACAAAATGACCTTAAAAAAGCTGAGGAACGTTATTCTAAATTTAAATCATTTTTAAAAACCGTTGATGTTAATGATTGTTTTGAATATTTTATAGAAAGCAATTTACTTTTTTCGGATTACTATTTAGATAGAAAGCAAGATGCTAAAGCATTAGAATATGCTAATTATGCCAATTCATTGGTGGCAAAATATGCAAGTAGTTTTACCAAAGCTCAAGTAAATCAAATGTTTGGAAAGATTTATTTAGAACAAAAGAATTATCAAAAAGCGCTTCCGTTTTTAAAATTAGCAGAACCAATTATCAAAGAAGATTCACCGGAAGCCAATAGTACTTTACAAAAACTACTTGCAGATACTTATGAAGGACTTGGCAACACATCGCTTGCTTACTTACATTTATCAAATTACAATAAACTGCAAGAAAATCTTTTAGCAGAAAAAGCAAAAAAGAATCTTGCCGAGATGGAAGCCAAGTATCAAAACAACGTTAAAAAGCAAGAAATACAGAACAAAAACCTTCAAATTGACGTTGCCAACAAGCAAAAGTATTACTTCATTGCAGGACTTTTTCTACTTGCAATTATTGGAAGTTTGCTTTTTTATCAAAGTAGAAATCGAAGAAAAACTAACGAAAAATTACAAGTATTAAACACCGAATTAGACGAAGCCAACAAAGTCAAAACTAGGTTTTTTAGTATTTTAAATCATGATTTGCGTGGTCCAGTTGCGAATTTGGTTTTCTTTTTACAACTTCAAAAAGAAAGTCCCGAAATGCTCGACGAAGAAAGCACAAAACGCATGCAAGATAAAACAATGTCTGGAGCCGAAAACTTGCTGAATTCAATGGAAGATATTTTGCAGTGGAGCAAAAGTCAAATGGAAAATTTTAAGCCTCAACCGAAAAAAGTTGCTGTAAATTCATTATTTGAAGATACTAAAATTCATTTTTCCAGTGAGGAAAGAGTACAAATATCCTTTGAAAACAAAGATAATATTCAAATAAATACTGACGAAAATTACTTAAAAACAATCATCAGAAATTTAACTGGAAATGCCATAAAAGCTTTAAATGAAATTGAAAACCCAACCATTATATGGAAAGCTTGGAAAGAAAATGAAACATCTTATTTATCCATTTCAGATAACGGAAAAGGTGCATCTGATGAACAATTTAAAGCATTATACGATGATAAAGAAGTAGTCGGAATTAAAACTGGATTAGGTTTGCACTTAATTCGCGATTTGGCAAAAGCTATTGATTGTGAGATTTCTGTAGATTCTAAAATTGATATTGGAACGATTTTTATATTAAAGTTATAAATTAAAAACGACCTAACTTACGTTAGACTGATTTCTGCTTAACTAAAACTACTTTCTTTATTTTTTCTATCCAAAAAAAAGTGCTGTTCTTCTCTCTGTTTTAAAATAACATTGTTCAAGTCCAAGAATGCTCTTGTAAAAGTAAATTGAAACTTCTAAATTTTCAACAAACAAATGTGTTTCATAGTCCTTTTATCATATTTTTTATGTCGTCAATTTCAATTTTGTTTTGAATTTCAGTGTCTGCGTTAGGTTCTATAAAATTACAGGCAACGTTTTGTAAACGGCTGTTAGGCGGCGTTTTTATTTTCTAACTTGCGCGATAATAATTTTTTCATCAAAAATTATTTTTTCGCCTTTCAATTCTTTGACCTTTTCAAAAAGCTCAACGAGCAAATCTGAACTCCAATCGTTATGTTCATTAATCTCAAATATATTATTTTGAGTTTTAAATTTTAGAATATAAAAAATATTAAATCTCGAACCAGCACTTTTAAAAGCAACATTTATCTCTTTTGCGGGAATTACTTCCTTCCATTCTTCGGAATAACTTTCTCCATAAAAAATTAGTTTGTCATTTTCAATATTTATCTCGTAAACATAATTTTTAGAATTGCGATTTGCAAAGTATATTAAAAACGTAGATATTAAAGCAGTAAGAATAATCAATTTAATGTCAAGAAAGAAGTTAGGATTTTTTAAAGCCATAACCAACACAATAACTGATAAGATAATTACTCCATACAAATTTTTCAACAAGCGTTATTTATAGCTTAAATAATTTGAGGAATAAGTTCTATTCATAATTGAGTGTTGATTTTTTATGTGTCCGGAAAATGCCGCCTAACGTTCCGGCGCTTGGCGAGGTTGCGAAGTTCGGAACCGATTATTTTCTATCAAAGATAAAATTTCTTGCGAGAAATAAACGTGAATTTACTACAAAATTCGCAATCTTGCCAAACGCCTGTTGGCAGTAGTTTTTAATATAAGATTTTCAACTAAGAACATTGTAATATTAACCAACATTTTTCAAATCTATTATATTTTAAATCTTCTTTTTTAATCCAAAAGTAAACTCTTCCACAATCACCCCACATCATTTCTGCTTCATCATTGCTATCGATTTGAAACAATAATTGCCAGTCTGTAGAATTTTTTTCAAGTTCTTTTGCTCTTGGATCGTTATATCCAGAAGCATCGCCACAATATAAACCATTTGTTACTAGTTCACATTCTAGTTCCATTTCGTGTTGGATTATATCTGCATGGCCTAATAATTTATTTATGCTATTTTCATTTAGTATTTCCTCAAAGACTAAATCCATTTCCTTTTCATTGAGTTTCTCGTAAATTTCATTATCACAAGAAGGTAAACTAATTTCACTTTCAAATTTTAATTGACAGTTTTCAAATTTACCATGTTCTTCAAGATTTTCGGGATAATCAGTCCTATTTAAGTTATTTGCATCACCATCATAATATATGACTTGAAATTTATTTTTGTCTGAATAATCAAAACCCCAAGCGTTTTGTTCAGAAGTGTAAAAAAAATATAGAATACCGTTTTTTGGTAATAAATTTTCGAGGTCATAATTTTTCACTTCGGAAAGATTTATTTGAGCGAGAAAAGAAAGAGGTCTTGTTATTTCTTTTTTAGAATTTTTATTTAAAAAGAAGAATTTTTTTTCTTGAACAATTTCAATATTTGACTCAGTTGGCCATTTTTGATTGAATGGTAAATCTGGTTTTCCACCAACTTTTGATTTACCAATTGGAAGTAAATTTTCTTCAAATGGACTTAACTGTAATCTAATTGCATTTTTTAAAATAGGTTTAACATCATTAAAAAATCTTCCAATATTTAGTTCCTCAAGTTTTGTTTTCAAATCTGATTCGTTCATTTTCACGATTTTTTTTAGAATTACTGCCAACGTATGCCGCTTGCATTCAGTTGCTGCTGCGAACACTGGCCAAAACAAATATAGGAATTTATTAGAAAGATAAAAGTGAAAACATCTGAGTATTTTCCACGAAGACAAAAACGCAAGCGCAAGCCCAGCAATAGCGCTAAACACGTGTTAGCAGTAGTAGTTAAATTATTCCTCTAGTTCAGATTCAAGATCAATTTTTACTAATTTATTTGTTCTAAAACTTTGTAAACTTCCGACTTCAGTTTCTGTTTTTCCTTTAATTCTTGTGACTTTATTTTTCTTATCATATATCAAGATTCCGAAATCGTATGATTCTTCATTTTCTTCATCTCCAGCACTGTAAACAGCATAAATTATATATTTATAACCGTTATTTTCAAATTTAAGATTGTCAATATCTAATCCTGCATTTTGTTTTCCACCACCTCGGAAATAGTAATTATAAGTAAACCTATCCCAACTTTGTAAATCTTTTATTGGGAATTCTAATTCAATTTTATAG
>JAAFHW010000095.1:8369-10426 GCA_013298525.1 Flavobacteriia bacterium | reverse complement strand
TGCCTTTACTTTTTCAATCGCTAAATTGTATTGTTTTTGAGCATCTTCTTTTTTCTCTGTCAATTCTAATAATCGAGCATAGTCAGCTATGTATTTCGCATTTCCATCCGAAGCTTTGATTTCCTTTTTAGCAAATTTTTCAGCATCGTCCCATTCTTTCAATTTTATCAACGTTTGCAAATATGGCTTGTGAATAACTTTGGCGGTTTCTTTATTCTTAGCCAATTTTTGAAAAATGGTTTTCGCTTTTTCATACTCTCCCGCCTTCATGTATTCCATACCCAAGTCAGCATCTTGCGAAAAAGCTCCGAACGAGACAATCAGCAAAATTCCGAATCCCAAAATTTTCAAAAAAGTTTTCAACAACATTATATTATAATAAATCATTTTTTTTTATTTAAAATTTAAAAAGAAGAAAACTACTATCTCTATTATACTGTGTATATGTGGATACATTTTGTGAAACATATTTTTCACGAAATATTGCTTAAAACTATTATTTTGTCCACATTTTATGTTGAGTTATTAACATATAATTGATTGATTATCAGTATATTTAATATTGTAAGTCTGTTTTGTGTATAAGTTTCGTCTATTTATCAACCTTGTCCACAGATACTCAATTGTGTTATGAATTTGTATTTAAGGTTCTGATAAACTGAATACTTTTCCACGTTCATTTTTGGGCATTTTCTTCATCCACATTACCACGGAAAATATCCACAATTATTATATTCAAAAACCATACCTTATCCACTTTTATGGACATCTCTTTTAAAGCATTTTCAATGCTTATCCACAAAAGAAATATCCACTTTTAGTTTTTTATGCAAATAAGTATAACTATATATATTACTCAATCGAAAAGTCATAGCCCGTAAGTTCAAAATTTTGCTTGAGTTTGATTTTGTCCTTCTTTATTTTGATTTCTTCTGGAAGTCTATTTTTTTCTAAGTCACCACTATCCCATCGAGAATTCCGATTTTCATCAACAACCAATCTCACATAGTATATACCTGCTTTTACGAAGGTGAAATCGTATTTCAAAATGTTGTCCAGTTTTTTGACTACTTCATATTTTTCATCCAATAATTCAATAAAGAATCCTTTCTTTGTTGGGTTTTTTATTTCTCCGCTTATTGTTCCATAATTTTCAACATCACGAATTGGGTGATTTAAAAGGGTATTATTGGTAGAATCATTTTCTACCGAAATGAATGCACCTTTTTGCATTTTTATTTTGACAAGTTCTTTGGGTTTTTTCTCATCCAATTGGATTGTCATTTCTGTTTTTTCTTGATTCCATCGGATATTTTTCTCTGATATTGGTACTTTTATAATCGTATCATTTAAAAATTCTAACTTATTTAGTGCATAACTTTTAATTGGTTTTGTAAATGTGAATTTGTAGCCAACTTCTTTTAAATCTATATCCTCATTATTTGAAGGTTTTGTCTTCATTAAAAACTCTTCTTTTACGCCTTCATCTTTTTTATTTTTCAACTTAAATTTTATTTTTTGGTCATGCGTAAAAACTCTATCCAATGAATCTGTCACTGAGATTTTCACCTTAATTGTATCACTTGAATTATTAATTGTATTAAAAATTCGGACGTTTTTATTATCTGTTTGTTGATAAACTAAACTATCTTTCTTATCGAAAAACGTCATACTTACATTTTTTACTCCTCTATTATATTCAATATAATAATAATTAGAGGTACTTCGTGTTTTTAGAACCTTCAGCGGACTTTTATCCATTTTCGCCATTTTTATTTCTAAACTTTCCCCACTTTTTATTAATGAGATGGTGTCCTTAATAAAACCTACCATTTCTTTCGTCTCATCATACAATAAATTACTATTAATATCAGTAATGGCATAAATTCTATATTTTCCTGTGGCGATATTTTCAATATTGAATTTTCCAGAACTATCGGTTTTTATGAAATAATACGGTTTTATTTTCTTTGGATTCAAGGTATCTGAATATATATAAAGTCCTACACTCACATCCAGCATCGGTTTATTATTTAGTGGATTTATAACTTTTCCAC
>JAAFHW010000095.1:0-8359 GCA_013298525.1 Flavobacteriia bacterium | reverse complement strand
GATTTCTCTCATTCATATCTTTAAAGGTATTTCTGAAATTAAAACTGTAAGTTGTATTTTCCTTAAACGGTTTATCAAAAGTTAGTCTTGCACCCTTCGGTAAAATTTTAGTTTCATAAGTTCCTTCTAAGTTTGGGGTGATTGATAATTGTTGTAAGATATTATCGACACTCACATATTCGTCAAATTGTAATTCAATTTGTTTTCCATTAAAATTCTTTGATTGATTTATTGGAAATACTTTTACTAATACTGGGGCAATCGTATCTTTTTTTCCACCCGTCGGTGCTACAATTTGCGCACAACTTAAAAGCATTTCGGTGATAATTAAAGCTAAAAAACTTATTAATACTATGTGTTTTAATCTCATGTTGATATGTTGAAAACTTTGTGGAAAATCTAATATTTTTTTCGTGAAACAATTTTTAAATTACTCTCTTCTTCAAAATTGATAAAAAATATCGGTTTATAGAAATTCAAGGGCATATACAAAAATAAACCCTCAATAGTTAATAACCATTGAGGGCTGTGGAAAAGTATGTTATTAACTTTAATCTTTCTTAAAAATGTATATTAAACTTGAATAATTACCATTATTACTTCCTGCATTTAGATTTGACTTTAAGCCATCCAGAAATGCTTTCATATAGTTTATTTTTCCGACCTGATATTTTGTACTTAACATTGAAACATAAAATGAGTCGAATTTCATTGGTAGTGTTTCTTTCAACGAAAAGCCTTTTTGTTCAAACAATTGCTTGATACTTTTTTGAGAGAAGTGATACAAGTGGCGAGGCACATCATAAGCCGCCCAGTATTCTTGATATATTTCCGCATCTTTTGATTCATGATTTGGCACTGCAATTATCAAATATCCGCTATTACTTAATCTTTCTTTCAACCAATCTACTGTTTCGTTTAACAAGTGAACGTGTTCGAGAACGTGCCACATTGTAATTATATCGAAAGTCTCATTTTTAAACGAAGTTAGAACTTCTGTTTTTATAGCTGCTTTATTGATTTGTTCTGCTATTTGTCTCGCTCCATTATCTGGTTCAATACCATTTACTGTCCAACCATTTTCTCTACATACATTCAAGAACATTCCTGTCCCACATCCTACGTCTAATAATTTACCCTTCTTCGGGATTAGCCTATTAATTAAATTTAGTTTACCCTTTAATGTATATTTTCTTACTGAATGATATAATTTAGAGATTAAGCCTTTTGACGTATTCGTGTGAGATATATAAGATTCAGCTTTATAGTAATCTCCAATTTGAGTTAAATCTGGTCTTGGGTTTGTAAATTTGAAGCCACATTTTTTACATGCTTGTATTGAAAATTTTTCCTGACTTACTGTAAAGTCTTGAACATTTAAGTATTCTGTAAATGTGTTGTTTTGACAAACAGGGCAATTTCTTAATTCTTCCATTTTTGTAAGTTATAAGCTCCTTTTATTTTTTTTACAAAGATACAAAAAAGACCTGCATGGTTTTAATTTCCTTACAGGTCTTCGATTGTACTTTTATTTTTAGTTATGAACCTGTTTAAACTTTCCGTTTCTGATTGTAAATGATTGTATTTTTGAAGCTGTAATTTTGAAATTTATGCAGCATAGCAGAGCTACGGTAAATAAATTTCGGAATTACAGACTCTAAAAGACTGTATTTCAGTCGTAAGGGAAAGTTTAAACAGGTTCGATTTTAACGTCCCATATAAACCATTAATACAGAAACATCTGAAACTGATACGCCACTAATTCTTGAAGCTTGCCCTATTGTTTGTGGTCTTATTTTTGTTAATTTTTGACGACCTTCAATTGAGATAGTTTTTACTTGCATATAATCAAAGTCTGCTGGAATATTAAGATTTTCTAATCTTTGGAGTTTATTTACCATCAGTTGTTCCTTTTCAATATAACTTTCGTATTTAACATTTATTTCAGCTTGTTCTAATACGTCCTCTTTATATTCAGCGAAAAGGTTTTCCACATCGTCTGTTAATGTTCTTAAATCTTTAATTTCAATATTGGGTCTTCTCAATAAACTCCATAATGAAACTTTTTCTCTCAATGTTGCTGTACCAAATTCCTCCAGTTTATCATTTACTTCATTCGGAGAAACTTTTACTAATTTCAATTTATTAATTAATTCTGCGGCTTTTTCAATTTTCACTTTTACATTCTTCAGTCGCTTTTCTGAAGCCAATCCTATTCTATATCCTTTCTCTGTTAATCTGATATCTGCGTTATCTTGTCTTAATAGTGTTCGATACTCTGCTCTTGAGGTAAACATTCGGTATGGTTCATCTGTACCTTTATTTATTAAATCATCAATCAATACACCGATATATGCTTCCGAACGATTTAATACAAATTCTTCTAAACCTTGTGCTTTTTGATGGGCGTTAATTCCAGCCATTAATCCTTGACAAGCGGCTTCTTCATACCCTGTTGTTCCATTTATTTGTCCTGCAAAAAATAGGTTTTCTACCAACTTGGTTTCCAGTGTTGATTTTAATTGTGTTGGAGGGAAGAAATCATATTCAATGGCATACCCTGGTCTGAACATTCTTACATTTTCAAAACCTGGAATTTTCTTCAATGCCTCATATTGTACATCTTCAGGCAATGACGTTGAAAAACCATTTACATACATTTCCACTGTATTCCATCCTTCAGGTTCTACGAATATTTGGTGACGGTCTTTATCTGCAAAACGATTTATTTTATCTTCGACTGATGGGCAGTATCTTGGACCAAGTCCTTTTATTCTACCGGCAAACATTGGAGACTTATCAAAACCTGTTTTTAATACATCATGTACTTCCTGATTCGTGTAGGTAATCCAACAACTTCTCTGTGTTTTTAGAGCTTCGGTTTCCGAGTAAGAAAATTTGCTTGGATTCTCATCTCCTTTTTGTTCTTCCATTTTTGAATAATCCAAACTTCTTCCATCTACCCTTGGCGGAGTTCCTGTTTTCATTCTTCCTGCCTCAAAACCAATACTTACTAATTGTTCCGTAATTCCAGTTGAACGAGCTTCTGATGTCCTTCCGCCTCCAAAGTTTTTTTCTCCTATATGAATTAATCCATTCAAAAAAGTTCCATTCGTCAAGACCACTGATTTTGCCTTAAACTCTATATCCATTTGGGTCTTCACTCCTACTACTTTATTATCTTCAATGAGTAGTCCAGATACCATCTCTTGCCAAAAATCCACATTTTGATTTTGTTCCAAATACATTCTCCATTCTTCTGCAAATCTCATCCTATCAGATTGGCATCTCGGCGACCACATTGCTGGACCTTTAGAACGATTTAACATTCGGAACTGAATCATTGTTTTATCTGAAATAATTCCAGACATTCCACCCAGAGCATCAACCTCTCTTACAATCTGTCCTTTCGCCACTCCTCCCATTGCAGGATTACAGGACATTTGTGCAATGGTATTCATATTCATTGTTACCAATAAAACTTTCGAACCCATTTGAGCCGCTGAATGTGCTGCTTCACAACCAGCGTGTCCTGCTCCTACTACTATTACATCATATTCTTTGTACATATTTTTAGTGATATTTTATGCTATTGTAAATTTTTAGAAATTCTAAATACATAATTGTATTTCAAATATATGTCCTCTTTTTTCTATTATTTTTTTAATGATTTTATTTCCAGATATTATCTTAATATCTCTTTCTGATTTCTATTTTTGCAAAATATAGGCAGTTGGCTTTAATCTCATTCTCGCTACTTTTTATTGGTATCAAATTTGAAATAACTCCAACATTATCTCAAATAATTTTTATTACTCATGTCAAAAAGACTTGCAGTAGTAATATAATCTTTTTCCCATTCTTCGTAAGAATTATCCCAATCTATTCCAATCATAAATAGATTGGGTATGTTTTCCCTAAAGTCAGTTTTACTCAATTCTATAAATCATAATATACCATTATTCTCATAATAATCTAATCTCATTTTTCCTTTAACAAATCTTCTGATACTAATTGAATATCTTTTTATAACTTGTTTGTCTTTCCTAAATAAAATCGTAGTTTTTTGTCAAATGTTTCACGTGGAGTGTTTATATGTGTAAATATAATTACTGAGTGTGTTGAAATTGTTCAGAGACTCCACGTGGAACGTTTATAAAAATGAAATGGTCGAATTAGAAAATTGAAATATACTCACTCTCTAATCGTCTCATCTCAGTTTTGTCTTCGGGTGTGTGGTCATCATAACCGCAAAGATGCAATAATCCGTGAACGATAACTCGCTTGAGCTCATCATTAAAAACAGTATTTAAGGTCTGAGAGTTCTCTGTAACTCGTTCAATACTAATGAATATATCTCCTTCTATGATTAACTCATCCTCTGAATTGTCAAAAGTTATAATATCAGTATAGGTATCATGGTCGAGATACTCCATATTAATCTTATGAAGATAATTGTCTGAGCAAAATATATAGTTTAGGTTTTTAACCTTAAACCCTTCTTTTTCAGCAACTTTTTTTAGCCAAGCCTTAAAAATATTCTTGCCTTGAAATTTAAAATTAATATCTTCGTTAAAAAAAACAATCATTTGGTATTGTTATTGGTGAATAATTTGAAACAGTACAAAGATACAACACAAAATATTAGTAAGTGGAAATCAAGAGTTTAGTCGATTAAAAATAACCAACCAAAATATGGAAATTATAAATATGCCAAAATGTTCATTATGGATGATAATCGCTATTTTATTAGAAGTAGAGCAATACAGTCTTGCTCAACAAAGAAATGGGTTAAGACAAAATGGTGATAAATATGAAAATACATCAATACCTAATAACTGTAATGATAAAATTTATGGTGTTACTTTAACTGGAAATATTATAGAGTTTGACAATATCGAAAGAACGGATAGAAAAATAAAGATATTGGATTATGTTTTCCCTTTCAGATGCAATGCCTTGGCAAAAGGTGTAAATAATAAGATATATGCTGTAAAGGCTGATGAAGAAAACAAAACCCCTATTTATGAATATAATCCAAAGAGTTCTCAAGGAAGTATGTCTAAATGGGTATTACCATCTCATAGTGATGGAGGGTGGATTTCTGGGGCTGTTGACTCTAAAGGGAAATTATATTTCATTACTACCACCATGGAAAACTTAGTGAGGGTTGATATAAGAAAAGCTGAACCAGATATAATGTGGTCAGATAATATGAAGGTGAGTGGTTGGAAAAAGGAAAATTGCTCGGCAGGATGTAATTTCTTTATTAATCAAAATGATGAATTGGTTGTTAAAGAAAATAAAGGAAATGGGTTGTGGTATATTCCACTAAAAGATGGATATTATGTTGCCAAGAGTGAACAAATAAATTCAATTACTGATATAAATCCATCAAATGATATTTTAGAATATATAAATGGGAATGGTAGTATGATGACATTGCTATTACGAAGGGACGGTGTGTCATACTATTCAAATAGAAAACAAGATACCTTTAGTTTAATGAAAATTGATACAGTTAAGCTGGGAATATTGACTGATTTAGCTGGGTGTAATAATTTTATAAAGAAAGAAGAAAAAATAGTTGAAGATGAAAAAGATGATGAATTAATAAGCGTTAAAACAAACTTAAATGAAAGTATTAGATTAAAAAATATACTATTTCAATTAGGTGAGTCAGAATTGAGACCAGAGTCTTTTGAGGACCTGAATAAATTAGTCAGACAGCTTAAAAAATATCCACAGGTGGAAATCTTATTGGAAGGACATACTGATATTACTGGAGATTTAGATGAAAATATCAAACTTTCATTAGAACGAGTTAATGCTTGTAAAAAATATCTTATAAATAAAGGTATCGATGGTAAAAGAATACAAACGAAAGGATATGGTAGTTCTCGACCTTTAAAACGCTCTGGAAACGAAAAAGAACGGGAAATAAATAGGCGTGTTGAGTTTAAAATTATTAAAGGGATTTGATAATCAAAAGTTAAATAAAAAGCCTCAGAATTTGATTCTGAGGCTTTTTATTTGCTTAATTAATCTGTTTGAAGTAATTATCAACTTGACGTTTGTAATAAGGGTTTAAATTTGGCGGAACAGTTCTTAATAATTCCGTTTGCTTTTGTTTATCCTTAACGTATTGTTGAAACTGAGGCGGTGCTTTACGTTCAAAAGTCTGGCGGGCAGTTTCTGCTTTACGCTTTTGGTCTTCCTCTTGTTCTTTCATCGCTTTTTCTGATTCCAAAAGACGAGTAAGGAGTTCTTGTTGACGCTTAATTAGATTTTGGTCGAGACGTTTATTTACTAAATCAGTTTCCGTTTCTTCCATTTTCTTCATCATATCTTTGATTTCATCGCCAAGTTTTCTGCCTTTTTCAGTTCCTTTGCTACTATCTAAAAATTGTTGAAGCATTTTTCTGAGTTGAGATTGTTCTCGAGCCATCTTTGCTAATTGCTCAGAAACGCCCCCCTGCCCTTTTGAACCCTTTTGCATAGATTGTTGCATTTGTTCATTCAATTCTTTTTGAGATTCGCCCATACTTTTTTGCTTTCCCTTACTTTTCCCTTTGCCACTACCTTTTCCTTGCATCATCATTTGCTGATTTTGTTGCATTTGTTTCAGAACATCTGATAATAAAAGAGCTAAATTATTCATCGAAGTCATCGCAAACTGTTGCTTGGCGGTTGTCATTGATAATTTACGTTCTTTAATTAATTTAACGGCATCACCCATGTAGCCTTTCATGTTGTTCATTTCACGAGTAACGAAGGTTTCAATCTGTAAAACACGTTTTGAAAGCGTGTAAAGACTATCTTCAATCACTTTGGCATCATCTTGCAATTTAATTTGGTCTTGAGATAATTTAACAAATCGAGGGTCGGATGGATTAATACCTCTAAAATCTTTCATTAGCTTTTCTTGGTCAAATGAAAGCGTTACTAAATTGTCGAGAATATCTCTCAAATCATCTATATTTTCCTCATTTTCCTTCATTTCTTGCTTTTGTTTAGCTTCGGCTAATTTTTTGGCAAGATTTCGCATTTTTCGAGCAGCACGTTTTTGTTTTTCAGCAGCACTTTTATTATCGCCTTTGTCCATTTGCTTTTCAGAATCCTTTTGGTCGTCAGAAATATCATCTTGCTGTTCTTTATCCATGTCCATCTTCTCAGAATTCTTCATCTCTTCATTCATTTTTTCTGCTTCTTTCAAATCCTTCTTGATTTCTTCAAATTCTTTACTGAGCTTTTCTTGTTCTTTTTTAGCTGCATCTGTTTCTTTTTGCTTTTCTGGGGAATTATCAGCTTTCTTTTCGAGTTCTTGGTTCTTTTCGGCTAATTTTTCTTCTTTTTCTGCCTGATTTTCAAGGTCTTTCACCGCTTTATCCATTTTTTGGTCAAGTTGAAGTTTCTTGAAAAGCTCTTTCATACGCTCCAATTCTTTTTCTGCATTACGTTCTTTATTTTTGAGGCGCTCCATTTGCTCCAACATTTTATTGTCTTCTGGATTTTGTTCGAGCATTTTTTTCAATTCTTCATACATTTTTTGAGTTTCAGGGTCCATCAACTCATTCATCATTTTCTGCAAAGCTTCCATTTTCTGTTGATTTTCAGGCTTTTGCTCATTAAAGCGTTGCTGTTTCTCATTCAGATTTTGGTTTTGCTCTTGCAAATTCTTGATTTCGTTCATCAACTCTTCTTTTTTCTTGATGAGTTCTTCGGCTAACTTTTTATCTTGAAAATCTAATTCTTTCTTATTTTTCAAACGACTTTCTAATGCTGCAATTTCTTTACGTAGTTTTTGAGCCTTATCAAGGGTTTTTTCTAATTGTGCTTCTGTTTTGTCGATGGAATTATCAATTTCTTTATCAATCGAACTTTTATCAGGTACGGCATAATTCATTACTTGCGAGCGAGTTGACTTTGCTCCATTTACGCCATCGTTATCCCAAACTTGAATAAAATACTCTAATTTATCGGCTGGACTTAGCTTTAGACTATCTAAATTCCATTGTTTATAAAAACTTTGAATCGTTTGATTTGGGTTAATTGGTAAATTAAGACTGGCGTAATTTTGAGTAGAAGGTTTACCATTACGAAGCACTTTGTAGAAAATAGCCAACTTACTAATTCCATAATCATCAGCAATATTTCCACCCAAAACCATAAAATTATAAAGTGTTGAATCTTTATATTGCTCTAAACTCAATTGTGGATATTTATCAGGAACAACATTCAAGAAAAAGCTAATTCCCTCAGCATTAGAAGCATACTGATTTTTTAAGAATACTTTGTAAGTTCCAGAAACTTTAACTCGTTTAGATAAATCGAACCCACCCCCCAAAAGTTTTTTCTC
>JAAFHW010000094.1:1161-10541 GCA_013298525.1 Flavobacteriia bacterium | reverse complement strand
AATTAATGGAACTCTCCAAATAAACGTGAAGCCACATTATAAGCACTTTCAAAACTCATTGGACTTGTGTTCGTGTCGGCTTTTTGTTGGGTGAAATAGGATAACATTTTCTCAGTTGGCATATTTCCTGTTAAGTCATCTTTTGCCATTGGACAACCTCCAAAACCTTGAATGGCGCCATCATAACGACGACAACCTGCTTTGTATGCTGCATCAATTTTTTCGTGCCATTTGTCTGGAGTTGTGTGTAAATGCGCTCCAAATTCGATGTTTGGATATTTTGGAATTAAATTGGAAAACAAATAATCAATAACTTCTGGAGTAGAACTTCCAATAGTATCTGAAAGTGATAAAATTTTCACGCCCATATTGGCCAATTTCTCTGTCCACTCACCTACTACGTCAACATTCCATGGATCACCATAAGGATTTCCAAAACCCATTGAAATATAGGTAACTACTTCTTTATTAGATTTATCAGCGATGTTTAAAATTTCTTGTAAAGTGATTAAACTTTCGGCAATAGTTTTGTGAGTATTTCGCATCTGGAAATTCTCTGAAATCGAAAATGGGAAACCTAAATATTGTATTTCTTTATGAACAGAAGCCAATTCTGCACCTTGTGTATTAGCAATAATTGCAAGTAATTTACTTTGGGTTTGAGACAAATCTAGTTGTGCTAAAACCTCAGCAGTATCAACCATTTGTGGAATGGCTTTTGGCGAAACAAAACTACCAAAATCAATAGTATCAAAGCCAACACGAAGTAGCGCTTGAATATAATCTACTTTTCGTTCGGTAGGAATGAAAGGCTTTATACCTTGCATGGCATCACGCGGACATTCTATGATTTTGATTTTTTCCATTGGAAGCCAAAGATAAAAAAGAAAACGATTTCGTAACTATAAAATTACTTTAGATTTTTTAAAATAGCTTTGTTTATTTCTTTTACCAAACTTGGTCCTTCATAAATAAAACCTGTGTAAAGTTGAATTAAACTTGCTCCTGCTTCTAATTTTTCGATTGCATCTTGAGCCGAATGGATTCCTCCAACACCAATAATTGGAAACGATTTATTACTTTTCTCAGATAAAAATCGAATCACTTCTGTAGAACGATTCGTCAATGGTTTTCCTGACAAACCTCCCATTTCTGTTTTATTTTGAGATTGCAAACCTTCTCTTGAAAGTGTTGTATTGGTTGCAATTACACCAGCAATTTTGGTTTCGTTTACAATATCAATAATATCTAAAAGTTGAGAATCAGTTAAATCTGGTGCGATTTTTAGAAGAATTGGCTTTTGTTTTGGCTTAGCTAAGTTTTTATTTTGAAGCGTTTGCAATAATTCTGTCAACGGCTTTTTATCTTGCAATTCACGAAGATTTGGTGTGTTTGGCGAACTAACATTAACTACAAAATAATCTACATAATCGAAAAGCGCTTCGAAGCAAATTTCGTAATCTTGCGTGGCATTTTCATTTGGCGTAAGCTTATTTTTACCAATGTTTCCGCCAATTAAAACGCTTTTATTCTTCTTTAATCTTTCAACAGCTTCTTGAACTCCTGCATTGTTGAAACCCATTCTGTTGATGATGGCCGAATCTTCTTTCAATCGGAATAATCGTTTCTTTGGATTTCCTTCTTGACCAACTGGAGTTAACGTTCCGATTTCTATGAATCCGAATCCAAAATTGGAAAGTTCTTTGTATAGAACAGCATTTTTATCAAAACCTGCAGCCAATCCTACTGGATTTGGAAATTTTAATCCGAAAACTTCAGTCTCTAATCGCTTATCATTTACTAAATACAACGACTTGAAAAGAGAGGAAAATCCTGGTATTTTAGATAAAAATCGGATTAATGAAAAGGTAAAATAGTGCACTTTTTCAGGATCAAATTGAAAAAGAATTGGACGAATTAGTAGTTTGTACATTTTGTTGTAGTTGTGTTTTGCAAAAGTAATATTCTTACTTCAAAAAAACTACAATAGTTTCATTTTCATTATCTTTACATTACTAACCAACAACTTACAATTATGAAATCAAGAAAAAAACTTATGATTTTAGCAATACTATTAATCATAGCAATAGGAAACTACAATCGAATAGCAAGTTCGGATAATTTTCGAACAGTAGGATTTTTGTCTATTTTTGCACTTGGAGCAATAACATCATTATTTTTACGTGAAGTAATTGTTGCCATAAAAAACAGATAAATTTTCTTATGAACATAAAGTTGCTGGCCATTGGCAAAACCGATAACAAATCACTTCAAGCTTTAATTGACGATTATACAAAAAGGTTGTCTTTTTATGTGAAATTTGATTTGGAAGTGATTCCAGATATAAAAAATGTAAAAAACTTATCGGAAGCGCAACAAAAAGAGAAAGAAGGCGAGTTAATTTTATCTAAACTTTCCGCAACTGACCAATTAATACTGTTAGATGAAAACGGAACTACTTTCTCAAGTTTAGGTTTTTCTGATTATTTACAAAAGAAAATGAACGCCGGAATAAAAACCCTAGTATTTGTAATTGGCGGACCTTATGGATTTAGTGAAGAGATTTACAAAAAAGCACAAGGAAAAGTATCGCTTTCAGAAATGACTTTTTCTCATCAAATGGTTCGTTTATTTGTAATTGAGCAAATTTATCGTGGGTTTACTATTTTGAGAAACGAACCTTATCACCATCAATAGAAAGTACGAAGTTTGAAGTACGAAGTTTGAAGTACGAAGTTTGAAGTACGAAGTTTATCGATAGATTTAGAAAATATAGATTTCACTAATAATCATTTCTATTTCTAATGTGTTGATAAAAACTGCATTTTTAATAAAAGTATCGTAGCTAGCTTCTTTGTCAAAACAAAAATTATATTTCATAGGCTTATCATTTTCTAAACTATCTAAATAATTTATCAAATTAGATTTTTCAACAATGGTTTTATTAACTAAAACTTTATCGCCTTTGGTGAAATAAATCTCAACTCCAGATTTTGGCTTTTCAATTTTAAATTTTAGACTTGCAAAAGGTAAGAATGCTAATGTTTTTTTCTTGTCATTAGCATATGAAAAATAATTCTCGGCAGCTTCATTTTTATGAATGCTTTTATCTTTTTTAGCTTGCAATTTTATTAGTTCTGGCATCACTAATTTTAAAGGCAAACGTTTGTCAATATTAAAAATCCAATTGGTTGAAACTATGGCATTTTTTCTGTTTACATCGGCAATAGTATCTTTTCCTTCAACTTTAAAAAATATATAAATTGGTGAATGTTCTTTCACATCACCAATGATTGTTCTATCTGCTTTTGGCAATTGAATTTCTTTCTTTCCTTCGCAAGATACTATTCCAAAAGCTATTAATAATACTAAGTATTTTTTCATTTTAATGATTTAATTGATTGAATAATTTGACACATTCCAAAGCTTCCTTTACATCATGAACGCGTAATATTTTTGCTCCTTTCATCATAGAAATAGTATTTAATGACGTAGTACCATTTAAAGCAAATTCAGCTTTTGTATCCAACGTTTTATATATCATAGATTTTCTTGAAACTCCTGCAAGTAATGGCAATTCTAAAATTTGAAACAATTCTAATTTATTTAAAACTTCAAAATTTTGTTCCAATGTTTTTGCAAATCCAAATCCAGGATCGATAATCAAATCATTGATTCCTAAACTTCTTGCTTTGGCTACTCTTTCAGAAAAATAAAATATCATTTCTTTAATTATATTTTCATAATGAGTCATTTTTCGCATTGTTTGTGGTGTTCCTTTCATATGCATCATAATGTACGGAATGCGAAGGTTTGCAACAGTTTGAAGCATTTCTTCATCCAAATTTCCAGCAGAAATATCATTGATTAAAGCAGCACCACTTTCGATAGTTTCTTTAGCCACTTTACTTCTGAAAGTATCTATTGAAATAATGGTTTCTGGAAATTCATTAAGTACCTTTTGAACTATAGGAAGTATTCTTTGCAATTCCTCTTCTTCTGAAACAAACTCAGCATTTGGTTTGCTAGAATATCCACCAATATCGATAAAAGTTGCACCTTCTAAAAGCATTTTTTCGACTTGCAGCAAAATTGATTTTTCATCTACATGTTTTCCACCATCATAAAAAGAATTGGGTGTAACATTGATAATTCCCATCACTTTGGGAGTAGATAAATCGATAAGTTTTCCTTTACAGTTAATCGTCATTGTACTTTGTACTTCAATTTGAATTCTTTACTTTTGACCCGAGACCACTTTGGTTCGAATCGTAAGTAGTAAAAATTATTATACAAAGATACCATTAATGAAGAATACTTCACAAGAATACGACAAAGTAATTGGCATTTGCCGAGATTTATTTAGTAAAAAAATGACTGATTATGGAAGTGCGTGGCGCATTTTACGTTTGCCATCATTAACCGATCAAATTTTTATAAAAGCCCAACGCATAAGAAGTCTTCAAGAAAACGAAGTTAGAAAAGTAGACGAAGATGAAACTGGTGAATTTATTGGAATCATCAATTATTGCATTATGGCTTTGATTCAATTAGAATTAGGTGTTGTTGACCAACCAGATTTGAATACCGAGCAAGCAGTAAAATTATACAACGAAAAAATTGCTTTAACCAAACAATTAATGGAAGACAAAAACCATGATTATGGTGAAGCTTGGAGAGAAATGCGAGTAAGTTCATTAACTGATTTAATTTTACAAAAATTACTTCGTGTAAAACAAATTGAAGACAACAAAGGAAAAACTTTGGTTTCTGAAGGTATTGATGCTAATTATCAAGACATGATTAATTATTCTGTATTTGCATTGATTTTAATGAAATTCGGACAATAACAAATCGTTAACAACTTACAATTAAAAGCCTTTTTACCTTTGTAAAAACATATTTTATGGAAACAAAAAAATCATATATAGCTTGGTCAATTAGAATTTTAGTTTCGTTACTATTTATTGTTTCAGCTGTGGCCAAAATGTATCCTTCACCTTATTTTGCCATATCAACATTTGAAGTTAAACAGCTTTATACATTAGGCTTTTCTGAGCATGTTGCGCCGTATTTTTCAAGAACTCTTATTGGAATCGAATTGGCAATGGGATTTTTATTGTTGCAAAACCATTGGCTGAAACGTTTTATTGTACCAATGACAATTTTACTTTTAGCCGTTTTTGTTGGACATTTAACTTATGTAACTTTTCTGAGTGGTGGAGACTCTGGTAATTGTGGTTGTTTTGGAGAGTTAATTCCGATGACACCAATTGAAGCAATTATCAAAAATATTGTAGCTATTGGATTACTTGGATACTTATATTATATTCTTCCAAAAGAAACTTCAAATCATAACTTTTGGATTTTAACAACAGTTCTTTTTGCTACTATTTTAGGAATATACATGGTAGCTCCTATCCAACCTGTTGCAACTGCTCTTCCTGTTTCTGAAACTGAAGAACCTACTGAAGGTTTTGATAATTCAATGCCTACAATAGATTCAACAACTATGACGCTTCAGAATCCTTTGGAAAATGAAAAATTAACTAACGAAGTTAAAAAAGATACCGCTAAAAAAGTAGAACTTCAAAACTTGAATGAACCTAAAAAGGTAAAATCAGGAAATGCTGCTCTTTTTCCGAGTATTGACAAAGGCAAAAAATTACTTTGCTATTTTGTTCCTGGTTGTGACCATTGTAGAGATGCGGCCAAAGAACTGACAGAAATGAGAAAGAAAGATGCAAGTTTACCGCCACTTTCTATTATTTTTATGAATGAAGAAGCCGATTTAATTCCTGCTTTTTTCAAAGAAGCTGGTGCAACTTATCCTTATAAAATTATTGAAATCATTCCGTTTTGGAATACTCTTGGAAGCGGAAAAGATACACCTGGTGTAAAATATCTTTGGAATGGAAACGAAATAAAATACTATTGGGGAATAACTGACGATAAGTTTGTTGGGGAAGATTTAAAAAAATATTTGAACCAATCGTATGAAGAACTTAAGAAAACGCATCCAAAATTATAAACTTATAATTAATTGAAAATGAAAAAAGTAATAGTAATATTAGCAATAATAATGACTTCAATATCATGTGGTAATGCACAAAAAAAAGAATTTTCTAAAGATGCTCTTAAAGGTAAATTAACAGACACCGAATCTAAAGAAATTACTTTTAAAGAAATTTTAAAGAAACATAAAGGCAAAACCATTGTGATTGAATTTTGGGCTTCTTGGTGCAGTGATTGTGTAAAAGCAATGCCTAAAGTAAAAGAGATGCAAGCTAGTAATCCAAACGTAGTTTACATTTTCATTTCTTTGGATAAAACTTTTGATAAATGGAAAGCTGGAATAGAAAAACACGAATTAGCAGGAGAACACTATTGGGTTAATGACGAAAAAGGTATGAAAGGTACTTTTGGAAAATCAGTTGATTTAGATTGGATTCCGAGATACATGATTATCAATAAAAAAGGTCAAATTGAATTGTATCGTGCTATTGAAACTGACTTTGAAAAAATTAACGCTACTTTAAAAACACTAGAATAATGAGAAAGAAAATCGTTGCTGGCAACTGGAAAATGAACAAAAATGCCGAAGAAACTGAAGATTTATTAAATGAACTTATTGATAAATTACCAAACGATATTGAAGCACAAATTATTGTTGCTCCAACATTTGTAAATTTGGCATCTGCTTCTGATCATTTAGAATTTACAAATATTGTGGTAGCTGCACAAAATATGCATCAAGCAGAAAATGGAGCATATACTGGAGAAATTTCTGCAGATATGTTACAAAGCATTGGAGTAAATACTGTTATTCTAGGTCATTCTGAAAGAAGAGCTTACTTCAATGAAACCGATTCTCAATTAGCATACAAAGTTGACACAGCATTAAAACACAACATGACAGTAATTTTTTGCTTTGGTGAAGAATTAAAAGACCGTCAAGACAACCAACATTTTAATATTGTTGAAAATCAATTACGTGATGGATTGTTTCATATCAGCAATGAATCTTGGGAAAATATCATCTTAGCATACGAACCAGTTTGGGCGATTGGAACAGGAGAAACTGCTTCACCTGAACAAGCTCAAGAAATGCATGAATTTATTAGAGAGACTATCCGCAAACGTTTTGGAAGCGACATCGCTGAAGATGTTTCAATCCTTTATGGTGGAAGTGTAAAACCAGATAATGCAAAAGAAATTTTTGGTAAACCAGATGTTGATGGAGGATTAATTGGTGGTGCTGCACTAAAAGCAGACGATTTCGTTGGAATTGTAAATGGATTAAGATAATAATTTATCAAAATGATATAAATCCTCAACTGTAATTCAAGCAGTTGAGGATTTTTTTTATTACTTAGTAACAAATTCTTACATTCATCGTCTTACTCTTAAACCAAACAACAAATTATTGTGGAAACGATTCTAAGCATTAAAAATCTTCACAAACGTTATGGCAAATTACAAGCTGTTAAAAACGTTTCATTAGAAATTCAAAAAGGAAATGTCTATGGCATTTTAGGACCAAACGGAAGTGGAAAATCTACCACTCTTGGTATTGTATTGAATGTTGTCAATAAAACTTCAGGAGAGTATTCTTGGTTTGGAGGTACAATGCAAACACACGAAGCTTTGAAAAAAGTTGGCGCCATCATTGAACGTCCAAATTTCTATCCTTATATGACCGCCAAAGAAAACCTGGAATTGGTTTGTAAAATAAAAGGAATCAGTTACAACAAAGTACAAGAAAAACTTGAAGTTGTAGGTTTGTATGATAGAAAAGATAGTAAGTTCAATACTTTCTCACTTGGAATGAAACAGCGTTTGGCTATTGCTTCAGCTTTACTAAACGATCCAGAAATTCTTATTTTAGACGAACCAACTAATGGTTTAGATCCACAAGGAATTCATCAAATTAGAGATATCATAAGATTAATTGCCTCACAAGGAACTACAATTTTATTAGCGTCTCACCTATTGGACGAAGTTGAAAAAGTATGTTCACATGTATTGGTTTTAAGAAAAGGCGAAATTCTTTACTCAGGAACTGTAGAAGGAATGTCTACTAATAATGGTTTTATCGAACTTCAAGCCAATGACAATAAAGCATTGATTGCTGCGCTTCAAAATCATCCAAATATTACTAAAATTGAGGAAGAAGAAGGTAAAGTTTTGATTTATTCTAATACCAATATTGATCCTTCAGAATTAAATAAATTTTTGGTTGAGAAATCAATTTACCTAAACCATTTAGCTAAACGCAAAAACAGTTTAGAAGCACAATTTTTACAATTAACAGGCAAATAATCTACACAAAAATGAAACGATTACTCTCAATAGAATTACAAAAAATATGGAAAAATAAAGCAAGTAAAATTTTAACTTTAAGTTATTTTATTTTGCTAACTTTTATAGCTTTAATTGCCTCAATAAAAATAAATATTGGTAATTTTCAACTTCATATTGCTGAACAAGGAATCTTCAATTTTCCATACATTTGGCACTTTAATACCTATATTGCTGCTATTTTAAAATTCTTCCTTGCTGTTGTCATTGTATCGATGATGGCAAACGAATATAGTTATGGTACTTTAAAACAAAACTTAATCGATGGAATGAGTAAAAAAGAATTTGTAACATCAAAATTCTTAACTGTTGTAGTATTTGCTGGAGTATCAACATTATTCATATTTATTCTTTCACTTATTCTTGGATTATCATTTTCTTCTTACAATGAAGTTGGAATAATTTTTTCTGAAATGGAATATCTCTTAGCATATTTTGTAAAACTAACTGGATTTTTCTCATTCTGTTTATTTATTGGAATTTTAATAAAACGCTCTGCATTTGCTCTAGGATTCTTATTCGTATGGAATATAATTGAAGGAATAATTATTGGAATTTTGAATTTCAAAATTTTCCCAGATAGTGATTTTGATAAAAACATTACTCAGTTTTTACCTTTAGAATCAATGAGTAATCTTATAGTCGAACCATTTACAAAACTATCAGTTATCAAAAATATTGAGACAACTATTGGTGGTGCAGCAAACTTAAAAGATTATGATGTACATTGGTATTCCATTCTTATAGTATTAGCTTGGACTGCCATTTTTATTTCATCCTCCTATTATCTTTTAAAAAGAAGAGATTTATAGCACATCGACGAATGTTAAAAAATATAAGTTCTTTAGAATAACTCTAATTTATTTGCTATTTTTATCAAATGAAAAAGAGAGTTTTACTATACCTACTAACTATTTTATTATCAGCTAATTGTTTTTCGCAGTTTAGCAAAACGCATTACATTCCACCATTGTCTCATACAGATTCTGTAGAGCCATTGAACCAATATCTATATATTT
>JAAFHW010000094.1:0-1151 GCA_013298525.1 Flavobacteriia bacterium | reverse complement strand
AAGTTTAGTTCCTATCAACTTTCAAATTCAAGAAATTGGTGGTACAACAATAAATGGAACTGTAAGTAGAGACACTCCATATGTATATTCAATTGGATTTGGAACAGATACTCAACTTCTAACAAATGAAATTGATGTAAGTGTTGTTAAAAACAATAAAGGTTTTATCGTTCAGGCACAAGATCTAATCTATGTAACTGTAAGGTTGACAGCGCAAAATAATCTTCATGCTGGTGGACTTGTTGCCAAAGGAAGTGCTGCTTTAGGTACTAACTTTAGAATTGGTGGTTTCATAAATACTGGAGCGCCAACTTCAACTGAAAACTACTTCACTTTTGCTTCTATATTGGCAACAGAAAACAATACAACAATTACATTTGACGATATAAAAACTGGTGTAACATTATTAAATAATGCTGCTGCCGGAAATACTCCTGCAAGTGTTACTCTTAATGCCGGTGATAGTTATGTAATTGCCGTAAAAGGTCCTTCTGATCCAAATAGAGATGGCTTGATTGGTATGTTGGTGAATTCTAATAAACCCATTGCAGTAAATTGCGGTTCTTTTGCAGGAAGTAATGGATCAACAAGTAACTTAGATTTAGGTTTTGACCAAATTGTTTCTGCAGAAAGAACTGGACAAGAATATATTTTCATCAAAGGTTCTGGAGTAGATGTAACCGAAAGACCTTTAATTGTAGCTCATGAAGACAACACCGAAGTATTTACAAACGGAATAAATTTACCAATTGCTAACTTAAATGCTGGAGAATATTTGGCTCTAGATGGTTCTCAGTTTTCTGCTAATGGAAATTTATATGTCAATACTTCAAAAAATGTTTTTGCCTATCAAGGGATTGGTGGATCTAATAGTCAAGCCAATCAAAACATGCACTTTTTACCTCCTTTGAGTTGTCAAACTCCAAAAACTATCAATAATATTCCTTTCATCAATGAAGTTGGAAATCTTTCCAATTTTGCAGGAACGGTTTGTTTGGTAACTAAAACTGGCGCTACATTAAACTTCATAATTAATGGAACAAGTTATACACTAACAAGTTTACCAGGAAGTATTAATGTTAATGGACCATTTATAGTAACAGGAAATGCAAATTATGTAACTTATACTTTTGAAGGATTAAATGGCAATG
>JAAFHW010000093.1 GCA_013298525.1 Flavobacteriia bacterium | reverse complement strand
ACAAATAATTCCAAACCCATAAAGAACAGAATAATAGGAATTAAAAAAAACAAAAGTTTAGTAATAAATTTCTTCATTAGAATTGAAAATAAATAAATTCTTGTTCTTTACCCATAAAAACAAAAATTAAAATTATTAATACATAATAAAACATCAAACGCACAAATTTTGTCCATTTAAGTCCCAATTTTTCTAAAGCATAATTTTGTTCTCTTCCTATCCACTCAATTATTACAAAGAAAATAACCAACAAAACTATATGCTTAGGAAAAATTGTTGGAAATGATAGTAATGATGAATCAAAAATACCTCCAATAAAACTAAAGGCATCAGAAAGAGAATTTGCTCTAAAGAAAATCCATGCAAAAACAGTTAAACTGAAAGTAAATAACATACTCATAAACTCTCTAAAATTGGGTAAAATACTACCTTCTGCAACGGTCCCAATATTATTTCTATTTTTCTTAGCTAATAGTAATGGTATAAAGTAAAGTGCATTCAAAAATCCCCAAATGATAAAAGTCCAATTGGCGCCATGCCAAAAACCACTTACTAAAAATATAATAAAAGTATTTCGTACTTTCATCCATGTTCCGCCTTGGCTTCCACCTAAAGGAATATATAAATAGTCCCTGAACCATGTAGACAATGAAATGTGCCAACGTCTCCAAAATTCTGCTATATCACGTGAAAAATATGGAAAGGCAAAATTTCGTAATAAATCAATTCCGAAAAGTCTTGCGGTACCCAAAGCGATATCAGAATATCCTGAAAAATCACAATAAATTTGAAATGTAAAAAGCAAAGCTCCCATTACCAAAGTGCTTCCAGAATATTGTTCTGAATCGTTG
Organism: Flavobacteriia bacterium; assembly: GCA_013298525.1. GTDB lineage: Bacteria > Bacteroidota > Bacteroidia > Flavobacteriales > Flavobacteriaceae > Flavobacterium. Next base: position 9,930 of record JAAFHW010000093.1, on the reverse strand, counting down.
AAAATCATATTAGCATATTCTGCACAATTATCTGCTATAACTACTTTTTTGAATAAACCCCAAAGAATTTGGCGCAAACCATCTACTGCAGTAGCATAATTGAACTTTCGCTCTCTTTGTATTTGTGGTAGCAAATGTGTTGCTCTCTCTATTGGACCTGCGACTAGAAGTGGGAAGAAACTAACAAAAACAGAATAATCAATAAAATTTCGCTCAGGCTTTATTCTATCATAATAAATATCAATTACATAAGACAAACCATGAAAAGTATAAAATGAAATACCTACTGGAAGAATTACGTTTAATGTCCAAACCTCAACGTGCATTCCTAAATTTGCAAGTGCCTCAGCAAAAGAGTTGACAAAGAAATTATAATATTTAAAAAATCCCAAGAAACCTAAATTGACCAAAATACTGAGCCAAAACCAAAACTTCTTTCCTGATGATGATTTGGAATCAAACATTTTAAGTCCGGTGAAGTAATCTAAAAGAGTAGAAAAAACTAAAAGAAATAAAAAACGATAATCCCAACATGCATAAAAAAAATAACTTGCTACAAGTAATAATATATTTTGATATTTATAATGTTTATTAGCTACAAACCAATACAATAGAAAAACTATTGGTAAAAAAAGAGCAAAATTTATAGAATTAAATAGCATGGAAAAAAGATTATATAAATAAAGTTCTTAAACAAAATCCTTGTGTAAATGGCAAAATATCAAACTGTTGCGAATGCACTCCTATAGTTTTGGTATCCCCTTGAGAAAAATCTATAACACCATCTCTTCGAGTTACTTGTTTTAGATAATGCAACGCTTTTACTTTTGCATTTTCACTTTCCTTTGAAATATTTGGTAGCACAGCCGCTTTAGCAAAAAACCACGCCAAAGTTGCTGTTGTTGAGGAATCAAATTGTGATTGTCTGTTCGTTATTAACCAATTCCAACTACCATTATCATTTTGAAAAGAAAGTGCCATTTTTGCAAAAGCAATTACCATTTGAGTTACTTCTTCCTTTTCTGTATGAGATTCTGGTAATTCACTCCAAGCATCAATTAATCCTATGGCATACCAACCTAAACCTCGTCCCCATCCAAATAATCCAACAGGTAAATTTGTTTTAATATTGTACGTATGACATGGTATAAAATTAGACGCTAACATTCCGTGAGAATTGAAAACACGAATTTGATTAATTCCTAAAGCAACTGCTTCTGGTTGATTAAAAAGCAAACCATAGCGCACTAAAAATGGAGAAATGAAACCAATAGTATCTACATAACGATAATCTGAAGTATGTTTTCTGTAAGCTATAGTGCCATCAGAACCTTTCAAATTTAAAATCATTTCATACAAAAAATCAAAAGCTGGTCTATACTTTGTATAATCAAAATCATCTAATTTCAATAAAGCATATCCTAAAATTACCGAATCAACTTCGGTTGGAGGCACAATCCAGTTTCCTTTTGAATCTAATTTTGAAGCAACGAATGCATTAATGGAATTGGATATTTCCTTGTTTCGAGTTGCACTTTTATATTCATTTAAACCAAGAAGTAAAGCTGCTTCTTGCCAACTTTGTATGGCATTTCGTGAATAATTTCCTTTTAAAATATCAATTATTATTAAACGCGTATTGTCAGTTACTTTTATGGTAGGTGTTTGCCTTAACCATCGCACAGCAATGGTTTTTACTTTTTCTTTCCATAATTCATCATTGGAAAACCTTCCAATTTTAATACGGCTTTGCCAAGTATTCAATTGTGGATACAAGTCAATAATTAGAACCAATAAAAGTGTAAAAAATACTATAAGTAGTAAGTAAACCATATTTTTTATTTAACAAATCCTACTGTGTTTTCCATCTTTTCTATCATTTCTTGCTTCATAGCATCGGTAATAGAAAAATCTAATGTATATTCTTCTCCAAACTTTGGTGATGCTTCAAAAGTTGATTTCAACTTGGTTTCATAATCGGCAATAGTGCAAATAATTCTAGCTGGATTACCTGCAACCACAACATCTGCCGGAACTGATTTAGACACAATACTTCCCGCTCCAACTATGGAATTATCACCAATAGTTACACCAGGCATAATAAAAGCTCTAGCACCAATGAAACAATTATTTCCAATTTTAATTTTTCCAATTCTGGTATAATCCAAGCTTCTTTTTGTACTTGTATCGTGTGCTAACAAGTAAACTTGAGGTGCAAAAACAACATCATCACCAATTTCAATCAACCACGAATGAGCATAATCAATAGTACAACCTATCAAGCCATAACAATTTTTTCCAACCTTCATTCCTGCTTTAATATTAGCTTCTAAGGTGAGTTGCTCTGGAGTTATTCCCTTTATCTTATAATATATTTTTTGAATAATTCTCTGTATCATATTACTTCACAATTAGTTTTCTCATTTTCAAATAAGAGTAATATCCTCTTGGAAATAAAATTAAATATAAACATTTATCTTTAAATGAAGGCAGTTTATTAAAATAACTAGTGTCACTCAGCAAAGAGTTAATGGCTAAATGTATAAAACTCCAAATATAAGTTTTTGGATATCTTGAAAAGGAATATGTTTTATTAGCTATCAATTGAAAATAAGAAAAAGCTAAAGATTTGATATACCATAGTTTATAAGAACTATCAGACAAACCTTCTTCTAAATATTCTTTATATTGTATTACTTTATTTAAGGCTAAAACATCATATTTTTTTGCCATTTCATGCCATACAACCGCTTCAAATACAAAACGAATTCCTGCTTCTTCAGGAAAAGGATATTCTTTCATCACACTAGTTTTGAAAGCAACCGATTTGTCGCCTCTCAAATGATATTTCAAATAATAATCTGAAAAAGACAATTGCCATTCGTCTTCCAAAAAAGCATCACCAACAAGTTGACCATTAGTAAATTCTGACAAACCAATAATACCACCAATTTTCTTATTATCTTTAATTTTTACCCATGCATCTGTTGTCAATTTTACTGCATCTTTTGACAAAAAATCATCACTATCTAAAATAAAAAATAAAGCACCTTTAGCTTTTTGAACGCCATAATTAATAGCTGTGTGCTTTCCTCCATTATTTTTGTTGAAATATGAAATTGGGATTTTATTTTCTGAAATGAAATTAGCTACAACTTCTTTAGTATTATCTGTACTACCATCGTCAACGATTAGCCATTCAAAATTAGTAGCATTTTGCTCTAATAGACTTTGATACAATTGAGAAAGCAAGTGAGCTCTATTGTAACAAGGCGTAAAAATGGTAATCAAGTTAGCACTATCCATTAGAAATCAAATTGTAAAATTTAGTTACTTCATTTTCAGTGCCAAAGGTAGTACTTTTCAAATTATTTGTTAAATCCTCTTGAAGTGATGGATTTAATATGAGTTTTTCTAAACTTTCAGCAATAGAAGTAGCGTCCATAGCGGCTATCAAACCTGTAGAACCTTGTTCAATTTGATCTTTGGCCGAACTAAAATTGGTTACCACAATAGGTTTATGCAATAACTTAGCTTCTTCCAATGAAATGGATTTTCCTTCAAAAAAGGAAGGCAAAATAAAGGCTGAAGCTTTACTTATATAGGCATAAGGATTACTTTGTAGACCAAGAAAGAACAAATACTCGGAAATTCCATAGTTTTTAGCTTCATTCAAAAGAGCCTCTTTTTGATCTCCATCTCCAATAAGATACCAGCGCACTTTGTGCCCTTTTTCGATTAAAATTTTAAGAGCTTCCAATCCCATGAATAATCCTTTTTCTTTGGCAATTCGACCAACATAGATAAGATTAAAATAAGTCGAATCAAAATTTACATCAATACGTTCTTTACTTAATTCTGTGATAACCTTTGATGAAATAATATTTTCAATAGTAACGATTTTAGAACTAAATTCAGGAAGTTTAATTTGCAATCGTTCTGTTAATCCATCTGAAACAGTGACGATATGATTTAATTTTTCGAAATAGTATTTATCATTATCAAAATCCAATTGCAGTTTTTCTAAATCTGTGTGAATCCATCCAATTTTGCTTTTAGCTTTTACTTTATCAATACAAAAATAGATAGGATTTTTCTCTTGAAAACCTATGGCAACATCATATTCTTTCTCAAGTTTAGAAAGAGCTTTAGCATAGTACTTCCAGAAATACTGTTCTTGCAAAACACCGTTTTTATATTTTCTAGACAATAAAAACAAAACAATTCTTAAATAAAAAGCACGAAAATTAAAGCTCTTAACAGCTTTTAAAACAGCACTTTTGGTGCTTGAATACAAATAAGGTACAATGGTTTGCTCCTCAAGAACAACTACTTCTCTGGGAAGATTCTCAAAAAAAACACCTTCGTGCTTGAACACAAATAAATCAACAGCATACTTTGAATAATCTATGGTTTGCAAAAGAGAAACAAGTGCCTTCTCAGCACCGCCACAATTCAGATTATTGATAATAAAAAGGAGATTTTTTTTATTTTCAGCCATTTATTATTTTATAAAATTTATCTATTTCATCTTCTGAACCTAAAGATTCTTTAGATAAGTGTAAAGATAATTCATTTTGTAAACTCTCATTTTGCAATAAACTTGTTAAAGCATCTGCCAAACTATTAGCATCCATTTCACAAATAATTCCATTTTTTAAATGGTTAATTTGGTCTTTTGCTGTGGTAAAATTGGTAACCACAATCGGTTTATGCAAGAGCTTTGCTTCATCCAATGCAATTGATTTTCCTTCATATCTTGAAGGTTGCACAAAAATTGCGGTTTGCTTTATATACGGATATGGATTCTCTTTAATGCCTAACAAAACAACATGCTTTTCTAAACCATTCTTTGTTATAGCTTGTTCTAAAGCTGTTCGCTCAGCTCCTTCACCAATGATGTACCAAACAAAATTTAAACCTTGCTTTTTCAATAGTGCAGCTGCTTCAACTGCAATATCAAATCCTTTTTGTGGGTGCAATCGACCTATTGATAATAAACTTGGTTTTGTAGTATCAATAGTTACTGATTCTTCTGCCATTTGATGAATTAATTTGGCAGAAACTATATTATATAACAATTGCACTTTGTCTTTTTGGGTTGGAAAAACTTCTTTTAAAACCATCACACATTGTTCCGATACTGTGGCAATGGTGTTCAACTTTTCAAAATAAGGCAAATCAAAAGAAGCATCCAAATCTAATTTCACATAATCGTTGTGAATAAAACCAATCTTTCTTTTTGCTTTTACGCAATCAACTGCAAAGTAAATAGAGGATTTTTCTAAAAAACCAATTGCTGCATCATATTCTTTTGGAAGTGAGGTAATTGATTTCTTCAAATATTTCCAAGAATATTGCTCGGCTTTACCTTTATTCTTAATAATATTAGATTTAAATGTATAAAGCAATCTTGAAAATGCCAATGCTACTTTTCCTTGCTTTAAAAAATTTAAAATAGAGGATAAAAGACCAGAAGTAAAAGTTCGATAGTTGTCAGTTAAGTAAATTAACTTAACTTTTTTTGGTAATTGCTTTAAGAAAATTCCTTTGGGTACAAACAAAACTAAATCTACATCATATTGTTCATAATCGATGCAGTTTAATAAGGTTACCAAACTCTTTTCACCGCCTCCGGCTTCAAGACTTGGAAGTACAAAAAGTAATTGTTGCTTCATTAAGTTAATTCAAATAAATACGTTACCGCTTTCTTAGCATTCTCTTTTATAGCTGGAATGCTATTAGCCAAAGTTATAATTAGCTGTTGTTCTTCTGATACCATTTCATCAAAAGCAGCTATTAATTTTTTACTATCTGAAATTTCATTGATACTTAAAACTAATTTTTCTGAACCAAAAATATCTTTAGCAATACCTTTAGATTTTACGCTATAACCCAAAACTAAAGTTGGAATTAATGACGAATAAGCTGCAATAGTAGCGTGTGTTCTGGCACCAATAAAGAAACGCATTTTAGCAATTAATCCTTTATATTCAATAGCATTCAAGTTATTTGGCAAAAGTAAAACACGTCCAGTAGTTTTAAAATCATTATAGAATTGTTGCAATACTTCATAATCATCATTACCTTTAATAAACACATGTGGTGTCAATGCAATGGTCATATCTGTAGTATCAATAATATGCTGAATAAGTTGGTAAGCTGCATGTTTAGAAGCTTCATTACGTTTCCAAACCAATGGACTATAGTTGAATCCAATAGTATTACCCTCTTGCCAACCAGAAGGAGATTTCATTTCTTCTTTTTGCATAGTAAAAGCGCCATCAGCTACCAATTTTACGTTAGAAACACCTCTATCCTTAAGAATAGTATAGGTAAGCGTTTCGCGTGCTAAAACTAAATCCATCGATTTTAAATCGGCAATTTTAGCATCAGACAAATCTTCATCACCAATGGAAGAACCCCAAAGGACCAATTTCTTTCCTGCTTGCTTTATTAGTTTATCAACTTCATAAATCCAAGGTTGTTCACCATAGCAATAGTTATCACCTCCAATAGATAGAAAAACATCATGTTCTGGAATTAATTTAATGATAGCATCAAACTTCGCTTTATAATAATAGGTTTCATCATTTTGAAATTTCACTTTCAATGCAGATACGATTCCTTTAAATGAAAATCTATTGATATCCAATTGTCTTGTATCATATACCTTATCAATTTTAGGGATGTGCAAATCGGATTGATAATCAAAAGAAGCTAAATTGATTATAGTTTCTGGATATTTGGCTTTGATCAAATCAACTGCCGATCGCACTATAGCTTCGCATCCTCTGTTCAAACTTCCGGCATGAAAAAAAAGTAATAGCTTCATAAATTTATCGTTTGTTTCTTTTATTACTATACCCTATAACTAATGAAATTATAAAAGGTAATTTATATTTTATAGCAAATAATACTAACTGTTCGTATTTCGATTTTTGTAAAAATACAGTTTTATAATATTCTTTAAAAATTTTGATAGTTGTTTTACTATTAAGAAGTTCTTTGACTAAGAATTTTCTTGTTTCAATTTCAATCGCATTAATTGGATTATAGTATTCATGCAACAAGGAAACTACTTTTGTAATATACTTATGTGCCTTTAATGCTTCAATTCTTGAAGTATCTAAATAGGCATTTTGTAAATGTGAATAATCATTTTCATACTCTTGCTCAATACGTTGAAAATAGTTTTTACCTATTATATTTCGTGTAGCACTTCCTGAAACATCAATGTAATGATAACCAGCATAAGATAAAAAATACACTTTATCTGCTTTTGCAAAACACAGACTATTAAACCAACCATCTTCTCCAAGCGCGACGCCTTTGGGAAAAATGATGGCATTATATTTTATTAAACTCGTTCGATAGAGTTTATTCCAAATCGAATTTATATTTTCATGACTAATAAAATAAGGCAGAATATCTTTCTTAATAGTATTCGATTCATAAACCGCATGTTCTTTAAATGGCGCTTTCGAGGTAAAAGCAGTTCCGTCTTGTGACGAAAAATAATTGCAAACAGTGATATCAAGACGATGTTTTTCTGCAGTTTGGTAAAGGGTATCAAAAAAATTATTTTCTACATAATCATCAGCGTCAACGAAACCAATATAGGTGCCTTGTGCAATTTTTAAACCGTTGTTACGAGCCTCACTTACACCTTGATTTTCTTGACTTACTAATTTAACTCGACTATCCTTTTGCTGAAAACGTTCCAAAATAGAAAAACTAGAATCTGTAGAACCATCATTCACAAAAATAAATTCGCAAGAAGCTAATGTTTGTGACAACAAAGAGTTTATACATCGCTCAAGAAACTTGTCGGCATTATAAACAGGAATGATTACAGAAACTACTATCATATTTAAATTTATCTAGTAAATCATTGATTAAAGTCAAATTGATATATTATTAATCCATTATGTACCATAGTATCAGCTGTTGTAAAAAGTACCTTACGTTTTATTTCTTCCTCAATTTTCAGGGCCAATTGGTCTATATAATCGGCATTCAATTGTTTTCCAACAATCAAAACCTCAATAACTCCAGAATCTATACCATTAGCATAATCCCCTAAGATAACTATTTGTTGCACTTGCCCCATTCGCTCTAAAATCATATCAATAATAGCATCCAAGCCTAAATGTTTGTATACTATTTGTTGCAATGTTTTAAATAAGGGATGCTTGATATTGGCTTTATATGAAACTCTATTTTGTGCTGCTTTCTTCTCCAAATAGCCAGCTTCAGAAAGGTTGTTCAATTCCTTTCTTATGGCATTAGTAGATTCATTCATCTCTTCTGCCAAGCCACGTAAATGACCATTATTTGCCTCATTGATAAAGAACTTTACCAAGATACGAATACGTGTTTTAGAAGTAATAAGAGTTTCTAGCATAGTCAGTTGCGTCAATAATGAGTAATAAAAGTACTCGTTTTTTATATACTAAATAACTATTACGTTATTAAATTTGAAATAGCTTTTACTTGATCAATTTCCAATTCAAAAAACAAAGGCAAACGCAAGAGACAATCGGTAAACTTATCAGAATTATCTAAACTTCTTCCATCATGTTTAGATTGGTAATAATCACTTGAGTGCAAGGATATATAATGAAATACAGCGTGATAACCATGTTCTTTTAAAACGTTTATAATCTTAGTTCTATGTTCAATATTTTTGGCAACAATATAAAACATGTGCCCATTATTGGTAGCATAACTAGGTAACTGAGGTAAAACTACATTGGATTGTGTTTTTAATTCATCATAATAAGCCTTCCAAAGCAAAGTTCTTTTGGTTTGAATAACTTCTATATTTTCGATTTGTGCCCAAAGAAAAGCAGCAATAACTTCAGAAGGTAAAAAAGAAGAACCTGTATCTACCCAACCATATTTATTAACTTCACCTCTAAAAAACTCGGCTCTATTCGTGCCTTTTTCCCAAATAATTTCTGCTCTGTGAATAAAACGTTCATCATTAATTGTTAACATGCCTCCTTCTCCAGAAACAATATTTTTGGTTTCGTGAAAAGAAAAAGCAGCCATATGACCTATACTTCCCAATGCTTTTTTAACACCATCTTTTCCTACATAAAAACTATCAATGGCTTGCGCAGCATCTTCTATAACAAGTAAATTATATTTGGCAGCCAATGCCATAATTTTATCCATATCACAAGCTACACCAGCATAATGAACAGGAACAATAGCTTTAGTTTTATCAGTAATCAAGGCTTCTATTTTATCCGCATCAATATTTGGATTATCAACACAAGAGTCGGCAAAGACAATTTTTGCACCTTGCCTAACAAAAGCAATAGCCGTAGAAACAAATGTAAAACTTGGCACAATGACTTCATCACCAAGTCCAATGTTAGCTAACATAGCACCCATTTCTAAAGCATCGGTGCAAGAAGTTGTCAATAACGCTTTTTTAAAACCGTATTGGCTTTCAAAAAAAGCTTGACATTTTTGAGTATATTTTCCGTTACCAGAAATTTTGCCAGAATTAACAGCATCATAGATATAATGAGTTTCTTTTCCAGTTAAATAGGGTTTATTGAATGGGATCATTCTATTTTTTTGTATTAAAGTAATTCAAAATTTAAAAATACTTGAAGTAAAACACCAAGCAATGTAAAAAATATTCCACTAACCAACTACAAAAAAGAAACAATAAGAGTTTCTAAAATAATCAGTTACACTAATAACGAGTAACAAAAGTACTCATTTATTTGAAATCACCAAATTATTTAATTGCAAACAAGTATTTTTCTAAATAAAAACCACTACAAAAAGCCCTTCCGTTTCCGAAAGGGCTTTTTGTATTGTTATGTAAACAAGAAACTAGTTCACTACTTTCTTAGTAGCTTTTATTCCTTCTGTTGTGGTTACTTGAACAAGCAATACTTGATTGGT
>JAAFHW010000092.1 GCA_013298525.1 Flavobacteriia bacterium | reverse complement strand
ATTTCTTCCATTATTTTGAAAGCAAAATATCAATAATTCTCTCTGATGCTTTTCCGTCCCAAAGCTCAGGAATTCCTCTTTTAGACAAACCATTTTCTAGAAATTTCGTAAATTCTAAAGTCAAATTTTCTATTGAAATTCCAACTAAATTATTAGTACCAATTTCAATAGTTTCTGGTCTTTCTGTTGTGGTTCGCATAGTAAAACATGGAATTCCTAAAACCGTAGTTTCCTCAGAAATTCCACCAGAATCGGTAATCACAGCAAAACTATTTTTTATCAAATACATAAAATTCAAATAGCCTTGTGGTTCTACAAATAATATGTTTTTTAAATTCAAATTGGTTTCACCCAAAATAGCTTTAGTTCGCGGATGAATTGGAAAGATTATTTTTTTATCTCCAACCATTTTATCAATTCCTTCCAACAAATCAATCAACGATTTTTCTTCGTCAACATTCGATGGTCGATGTAAGGTTAAAATGATATAATTTCCAGTTTCTAAACCAAAGTCACACCAAAAAATTGGAGCTGAAATTCGATTTAAATTCTGATGTAAAGTATCAATCATCACATTTCCAACAAAATGCACATTAGAGGAATCAACACCATTTTTTAATAAATTTTCAGATGCAGATTTTGATGTTGTAAAGAAATAATCGGTAATACTATCGGTAACAATTCTATTAATTTCTTCTGGCATTGTCATATCTCCAGAGCGAATTCCGGCTTCAACGTGAGCAACGTTTATGTTCATTTTCTTGGCTACAATTGCACAAGCCATAGTCGAATTTACATCGCCAACAACCAAAACCAAATCACAAGGATTTTGAAGTAGTTCCTTTTCAAAAGCAACCATTATTGCGCCTGTTTGTTCGGCTTGCGAACCACTTTTAACTTCCAAATTAGCATTTGGATGCGGAATATTCAACTCCTCAAAAAAAGTATCACTCAAATTTTTATCATAATGTTGACCTGTGTGAACTAATCTATAAGAAATAGTTTTTCCTTCAGATTGCTGTTTTTCAATCGCTTTTATAATAGGTGCGATTTTAATAAAATTTGGTCTTGCTCCTGCAATTATGGTTATTTTCATATTGTTATTTCATCAATGAAACAAATTGTTTCAACTTACCGCTTTTACTTCGTGTTAATTTTTCTTTCCTAATAAAGCTAAAGTTCAAACCACTTTCTAAATAGGTAGTAATTGCTTTTTCAATATCGCGAATTTGACTTTCGGTTAATGCATTTTCACTTACATATTCCACTTCAAAAGTATCGATTTTTGTTTGTTTAATCACAAATTCTTTTACATTTCCGTCGTCTTCAATAATACTTTTGGTTACGTAGTAAAAGGTCAATCCTGGTGATTTTTTTCCACTTGGTAAAATAGCAATATCGTTGGTTCGACCAATTAATTTCTTAAGAATTGGTTTTTTGAAGGTGCTTTTCTCATCAAGAATTCCAACATCTCCAATATCATATCGAATGAATGAATGCGCTTTGTTATACAATGAAGTAATTACAATTCGACCTTCTTTTCCGTTGGGAAGCACGTTATCATTATCGTCTAAAATTTCTACAAATAAGGTTTCAGAATTTACTTGCCATTCATCTTGCGGATTTTGAAAAGCTATCAAGTCCAATTCTGAAGCCCCATATTCGTTGATAACTGGAACTCCAAATTGTTTTTCCATCAATAGTTTATCTTCTTCAAATAACATTTCGGAAGTAACAACACAACATTTTAAACTAGGACAAACTGATGTTAATACAATGTTTTTCTTTTGAAGAAATTTTGCAAATAAAACGATGGAAGAAGTATAACCGTTAATGTAATCGAACTTTTTATTCTGAAATTTCAGCAACACTTTTTCAAGAACTTCATCCGATAAATCAAAAATGGTGAATCGATAACTATTTTTCAAAACATCTTTTAATCGTTCTTTCTTGTTTCCGATAAAATCTAAAGGAATTCCATAAAATCTTGCTTGTTTAGACGAATTAAAATCAATTCCAAACCATCCAAATCTATTAATGATATTTGCCCAAGTTAAGGCATGACAAAATTTATCTTTGGCGAAAATAAACGGATCACCACTGGAACCAGAAGTTTTATTGACGTAAACATTTTTAATTGTAAATCCATTTGAAAGTCTTTCAGATAAAGGTTTCTGAAATTCTTTTTTAGTCATTATTGGAAGTTCATACCAATTTTGAATCTCAGGTTTTCCAACAAATTCTTGATACGATTTGTTGTTTTTTAAATGATATTCAACAATTTCCTTTCGTTTTAAGTCAATATAATTTTCATAATCAGCATCAGAAATGGTTTGAATTTTTTCAAATTCTGCAGTTGCTTCCTTCATAGGAAAACCATTTGCCTTGAGCGATAAATTGAAAAGGTTGAACACAAAAAATCTATTTTGTTCAAAAATACTAAAAACAAAAACTTTTCTATCAATTAGCTTTAAATTCTTTTGAAAACAAACTATTTTTGCAACAACATAACTACACACACAATGACAATTTTACTACTTGGTTCAGGTGGACGCGAACACGCTTTAGCATGGAAAATGTTACAATCAGACAAATGTTCTAAACTTTTTGTTGCTCCAGGAAACGCTGGAACATCTCAAATTGCAACAAATGTTTCTTTAAATATTTTAGATTTTGATGCGATAAAAACATTTGCTTTGGCTGAAAAAGTGGATATGATTGTTGTTGGCCCAGAAGATCCATTGGTGCACGGAATTTATGATTTCTTCAAAAATGATTCTCTTTTAAATCATATTCCTGTGATTGGACCGTCAAAAGCGGGTGCGCAATTAGAAGGAAGTAAAGAATTTGCTAAAGAATTTCTTATCAAACATAAAATCCCAACTGCAGCTTATGATAGTTTTACCAGAGAAACAGTTGAAAAAGGATGTCGTTTTTTAGAAACATTACAACCGCCATACGTTCTTAAAGCAGATGGTTTGGCTGCTGGAAAAGGTGTTTTGATTATTCAAGATTTGGAAGAAGCCAAAACTGAATTAAGAAACATGTTGGTTCATGAAAAATTTGGAACCGCAAGTGCAAAAGTCGTGATAGAAGAATTTCTTGACGGAATTGAACTAAGTTGTTTCGTTTTAACCGATGGAAAAAATTATAAAATTCTTCCAACGGCGAAAGATTATAAACGAATTGGCGAAGGCGATACCGGTTTAAACACCGGCGGAATGGGAGCAGTTTCTCCGGTTCCTTTTGCAGATGCAGTTTTGTTGGAAAAAATAGAAACTAGAATTGTAAAACCAACAATTGCTGGTTTGCAAAGCGACGGAATTGAATATAAAGGTTTCGTTTTTATTGGACTGATTAACGTGAAAGGAGAACCAATTGTTATTGAATACAATGTAAGAATGGGCGATCCAGAAACGGAAGTTGTAATTCCGAGGTTGAAATCGGATTTGGTAGAACTTTTTCAAGCAGTTGGAAATCAAACATTGAATGAAGTTTCTTTAGAAATTGATGAAAGAAGTGCCACAACAATCATGGTAGTTTCAGGCGGATATCCTGAAGATTATGGAAAAGGATTTGAAATTTCTGGTTTAGAAAACATCGAAGATTCAATTGCTTTTCACGCTGGAACAAAATTAGAAAATGGAAAAGTGGTAACCAATGGTGGTCGTGTAATTGCCATTACGTCATTTGGCGAAAGCTTTCAAGAAGCCATAAAAAAATCTTACCAAAACATAGACAAGCTACATTTTGATAAGATGTATTTTAGAAAAGATATCGGTTTAGACTTACTTTAAGAAAGAGTGAGCCGTTGTATCTTGGTTTTCTTCGTTGTTTTTTTGGTGAGCCGCTAATTGTTTACACCAATATACAATGTATTTAGCACAAATTGCCATTAATGTCCAGCTAACGATATTAGCCAACCACCAATTATCTAACTCTAATGCACGTAACCAATCTAGTGGTTTAAATAAAAAATCTACAAAAAGTGATTGTATTGCTTCGAAAAATGCTTTCATTTTTAAACAAGTGTTATATTTACATCCACAAAAGTATAAAATATCCTCATGATAACAAGCGTTTTTAAAAAATCTACACCAATTAATTATTCTTTTATAGGAATTTTGATGGTTTTTGTCTTTTTTACCTACCAGTTGCAGGATACAAAATGGACAAGTTCGTTATTTGAAATTGCAAAAAAGTCGGCTTTATTATTGATTTTATTTGCATCACTTTTCATTTCAAATTTTATTGTTAAGAAAAACGCATTAACTAAAGATAGTGCTTATACTATTTTCTTTGTTCTTATTTTTTTAATGTTTTTCCCAAATGTTTTAGATAATTACAAACTAATTGTATCTAATTTTTTCATTCTATTAGCAATGAGAAGATTGGTTTCTTTGCAAACATTGAAAGCCCCAAAAGAAAAAATATTTGATGCTTCATTATGGATTTTTGTAGCTAGTTTATTTCATTTCTGGGCAATACTTTTTATTTTATTGGTTTATATCTCCATAATTTTTCACGTTTCTAGAGATTATAGAAATTGGTTAATTCCTTTTGTAGCCCTTTTCAGTTCATCAATAATCTTTGTTTTTTATGCTTTATTATTTGATAAAGAAGCTATTGATGTTTACCTTCAATCGGAAGTAATAAATTTGCAGGTAGATTATTTTACTAATAATTATCAAAATATTGCTTTTTCTATTTATGCAGTATTCGCTGTTTTTTTTGTTTTACCTTATCTGTTTACCTTAACAAACAAGCCACTAAATTTACAAGCTTCCTATAAAAAAGTGTTGTTAGCTTTTTTTATTGGCATAGCAATTTTCTTTATCTCAGCAAATAAAAGTAATGAAGTATTGGTTTACACGTTTTTACCAATGGCTATAATGGCTACAAACACGGTAGAATATTTACAGAATAAAATTCAACAAGAAATTATTTTGTTAGTATCAATTATTTGTGGAGTATTCTGTTTCTTTTCGCAGTTATAATTTGCTTCCGTAAGCTAAATCACCTGCATCTCCAAGTCCTGGAATAATATAATTTTTCTCGTTTAGTTTTTCATCAAGAGCGGCAACCCATAGATGACAATTGTTAGGAAGATTTTCTTCAAGATAAGCAATTCCTTCTGGCGCAGCAATGACGACAGCAAGGTGAATTTCTTTTGGTTTTTGTTCCAAATGCAATTTATTTAAAACAGCAACTATCGATTGACCAGTTGCCAACATAGGATCAATTAGAATTAAGTTTTTATTTTCAAAGGATGGCGCTGCTTGATATTCTACTAAAATTTCAAAATAATCATCGTTGTTTGGATGATGTCTGTAAGCAGAAACAAAACCATTTTCTGCATTATCAAAAATATTCATGAAACCTTGATGCAATGCTAAACCTGCTCTAAGTATGGAACACAAAACGACATTGTCTGCAATAGTTGTGGTGTGTTTTACGCCAAGTGGAGTTTGAACATCAATTGATTTATATTCTAAAGTTTTACTCAATTCATATGCCATAATTTCTCCAATACGTTCAATGTTTTTTCTGAAACGCATGCTGTCTTTTTGAATGTTGACATCGCGAATTTCTGCCAAAAAATGATTAAGAATACTATTGTTTTCAGAGATGTAATGAATTTGCATAAAAGTAAAAAATTTGTATGTTTACGTAAAAGTATAAAAACTATCTTTGCAAATAAAATTAATCATTATGTTTTCAAAATTTGCCTATTCTATATTTGAACAAAGTATCAAGGATTATCACGTTTACGACAATGTAAACCAACCTATTAACAATCCGTATCCAAAGGAAAAAATAGAACATTTACTTTATTTTAAAAACTGGATTGACACGGTTCAATGGCATTATGAAGATATCATTCGTGACCCAAATATCGATCCTGTTGCAGCATTAACTTTGAAAAGAAAAATCGACGCTTCTAATCAAGAACGTACCGACATGGTAGAATATATTGACAGTTATTTTCTTCAAAAATATGCTCATGTTGAAGTAAAACCAACCGCCAAAATCAATTCAGAATCTCCTGCTTGGACAATTGATAGATTGTCAATTCTAGCTTTAAAAATTTATCATATGAACGAAGAAGCAACTCGTGCAGAAGCTTCTCAAGAACACAGAGATAAATGTCAGGAAAAACTAAACGTACTTTTAGAGCAAAGAACCGATTTGTCAACAGCAATCGACGATTTATTGACTGATATTGAAAATGGTGACAAATTCATGAAAGTGTACAAACAAATGAAAATGTACAATGACGATGATTTGAATCCGGTTTTGTATCAGAATAAAAAATAATTTCCGACAAACTTTGTCACATAAAATAAAACATATAGCTGTCATTCGACTCTCTGCAATGGGAGATGTCGCAATGACAGTTCCTGTTATTTTAGCATTAGTCAATCAGTATCCAGAAGTTAAAATAACGATGGTTTCTCGACCATTTTTCAAACCCATTTTTGAAAATATACCTAATGTAACTTTTTTATCAGTTCATACCAATCACCAACACAAAGGAATATTTGGATTGTATAGATTATACAAAGAAATTAAACACCAAAACGTTGAACAAGTTGCAGATTTGCATAACGTTTTGCGTTCAAAAGTTATTAGATTTTTATTTGCTTTAAGCGGAAAAAAAGTAGCCTTTACTGATAAAGGAAGGAAAGAGAAAAAAGAATTAACACGTGCAGAAAATAAAATTTTCAAGCCATTAAAATCAATGTTTGAAAGACATACTGATACTTTTAAACAGTTAGGTTATGATATAGATTTAAGCAACCCTGTTTTTTTGAGACAAATGGATATTCCTTTGAAAGCACAAAAAATCATTGGAAATAAAAATCAAAAATGGATTGGAATTGCGCCTTTTGCTCATTATCAAAGTAAAACCTATCCAATGGATTTGATGAGAGAAGTTATTAGTAAATTATCTGAAAAGCCAAACTTAAAAATCCTTCTTTTTGGTGGAGGAAAAAAGGAAATGGAACTATTAGAAGAGTTTTCAAATGAAAATGTCATAAATTTTGCTGGGAAAATATCTTTTGATGATGAATTACATCTGATTTCTAATTTAGATTTAATGGTATCTATGGATAGCGGAAACGCTCATTTGGCAGCCATGTTTGGCGTAAAAACCATCACGCTTTGGGGTGCAACGCATCCTTTTGCTGGTTTTTCACCGTTTAATCAACCTTTAGAAAATTGCTTGACAGCCGATAGAAATCAATATCCATTATTACCAACTTCTGTGTATGGAAATAAAAAAGTTGCTGGTTATGAAGATGTAATGAGAAGTATTTCTGTGTCAGATATTATCCAAAAAATAAATTCCAACCTTGCTTAACAAAATTGGAATTTGGAATTTTTTATATTGGAATTAAAATCTATACATCATCAAAATCAACAAATATTTCACTACTCGTTGGATGTGCTTGACAAGTTAAAATTAAACCACTTTCAACTTCTTTATCAGTCAAAATGGAGTTCTTTTTCATTTCGGCTGTACCTTTTGAAATTCGCGCTAAACAACTGCTGCATATTCCTCCTTGACAAGAATAAGGAGCATCGATGCCTTGTTTTAAAGCTGCTTCTAATAAAGTTTGCTTCTGACTCATTTCAAAAGTTGTTTCTTCGTCGTCAACTAAAACTGTGATTTTGGTATGACCATTTTCAGAAGTTGCAATTTCTTTTTCTGCTGAAGTTGATGTTGAAAATAATTCAAATTTGATGTTTTTATCAGCAACATTATTTTCTTTTAAAACATTGGAAACCAAATTAATCATCTCCTCTGGACCACATAAATAGAATTTTGAGAATTCTTTTTCTTTGTGTTTGTTGTTCAAAACAAAGTTCACGTTTGCTTTGTCAATTCGACCAAAAAGTTCATTTTCAACCTTAATTTGAGTGTAAGCAAAATGCACAAAAAATCTTCCAACATATTGTTGTTGCAAATCGTGTAATTCTTGATGAAATATGGTTTCGTCAGTGTTTTTATTTCCGTAAACTAAAACAAAAGTGCTGTCTTTTTCGTTATGCAAAACCGATTTTAAGATTGACATAACTGGTGTAATTCCGCTTCCAGCAACGAATGCTGCGTAGTTTCTTTGTCTGCCAATTTGTGGTTCGAAAGTAAACTTACCTTCAGGTTGACCAACTTCTATAATATCACCAACCTTCAAATTCTCGTTAGCAAATTTTGAAAAATGTCCGTTTTTTACAGACTTAATCGCAATTCGTAGTTCGCCACTTTCAGGTGAAGAACATATAGAATAGGCACGACGTATTTCTTGTCCGTCAAGTGTAAGTTTTAGATTAATATATTGACCTGCAATAAATTGATAAGCAGATTGTAATTCAGAAGGAACATTAAAAACTACAGAAACTGCGCTTGGTGTTTCGCGTTTTACTTCTTTGATTTGTAATTTATAGAATTGTGACATTGTAAGTAATTTTTACAAAGGTAAGAAATAGCAATTATTTACTTTTATTTAAAATTTGAAATGTTTGTAACAAATTTTTAAATTCATCATCTAATACTTCATCCAAAAACAATCAACTATGTTCAAACATTTTATCATGCTCGAATGGAAGGCATTTCTCCGTTCAGCTTCCTTGGGAACTAATATTGCAATGAAAATTCTGATAGGTTTTTTCGCTTTTTTCTTTATACTATATTTTGTTGGCGCAGGTGTTTTTGCTTTTATTATCTTAAAAGAAAATGGACTTGAACCACTTTCAACTGTAAATAAATATATGGTTTATTATCTTGCTGTAGATTTATTTATAAGGTATTTTCTACAAAAAATGCCTGTCATGAATATTCGACCATTATTGACTTTACCGATTAAAAGAAATACGATAGTTCATTTTACTTTAGGGAAAACAGCTTTGTCTTTTTTCAATTGGTCACATGCGTTATTTTTTATACCGTTTTCTATCGTTTTGATGATGAATGGTTATTCTGTTTTGAATGTAATTCTTTGGCATTTAGGAATTATGGCGCTGTTTTATTTGAATAATTTTATAAATGTTTTAATCAATAATAAAGACAGTGTTTTCTACTCGGTTTTAGCTGTCGTTGCAGGTTTAGGTCTGGCTCATTATTATAAATTATTTGATATTACACTTTACACACAGCCATTTTTTCAAGGAATGTATGAAACGGTTTTTGTGTTTTTGATTCCAATACTTTTGGTTGTTGCGACCTATTATTTTGCTTTCAATTATTTTAAAAGTAATTTGAATTTAGACGAAGGTTTGGCTAAGAAAAGTGACATTGCAAAAACTGAAAATTACACCTTTTTAGACCAATTTGGAACTTTAGGAACGTTCTTGAAAAACGACATCCGACTATTAAGAAGAAATAAGCGTTCTAAAACAACTTTAATAATGAGTTTTTTATTCATCTTTTACGGATTGTTGTTTTTTACAAATTCAATAGAAGCTTATCAAAGTCCTATGTTTCAGATTTTTGCTGGAATTTTCGTTTCAGGCGGATTTCTTTTCACTTTCGGACAATTTGTACCAAGTTGGGACAGTGCTTATTATCAGCTGATGATGAGTCAAAACATTCAATACCGAGAATACATCAGTTCTAAATGGTGGTTGATGGTTATTGGAACTTTAATTTCTACAATTTTAGCATCATTTTATTTATTCTTTGGAGTTCACACTTATTTATTAATTGTCGTTGGTGCGATTTTCAACATCGGAGTAAATTCACATTTAGTAATGCTTGGCGGAGCCTTTGTAAAAACACCAATCGATTTAACTACTGGAAAAGGAGCTTTTGGCGATAAGCAAGCGTTCAATATTAAAACCATGTTAATTTCTCTTCCAAAAATGCTAATTCCAATGGCACTTTATGCAATAGGATATTATATTTTCTCTCCAAACATCGGATTATTATTTGTGGCTTTGGCAGGAATTCTCGGATTTGCCTTTAGAAATTACGTTTTCAGTCAGATTGAAAAAATCTACAAAAGAGAAAAATACGCAACCATCGCAGCTTACAAACAAAAAAACTAGTTTTAGACTAAGTACTAATCACTAATTACTAAAAAATGATACAAGTAAACAATCTTTCAAAAACATATAACAACGGAGTTAAAGTATTAAACATCACTAATCTTGAAATTCCAAAAGGGCAAAGTTTTGGTTTGGTAGGAAATAACGGAGCAGGAAAAACTACTTTTTTCAGTTTGCTGTTAGATTTAATTCAACCTTCAACAGGATTTATAAAAAACAATTCGATTCAAGTAAATACTAGTGAAGCTTGGAAACCTTTCACAGCAGCATTTATTGACGAAAGTTTCCTTATAGGATATTTGACAGCCGAAGAATATTTCTATTTCATTGGCGATTTGAGAGGTCAAAATAAAGCCGACGTTGATGCACTTTTAGCAAAACACGAAGAATTTTTCAATGGTGAAATTCTAAAAAGTAAAAAGTACTTACGTGATTTATCTAAAGGAAATATGAAAAAAGTCGGAATCATTGCCACTTTAATAGGAAGTCCCGAAGTTGTAATTCTTGATGAACCATTTGCTAATTTAGATCCAACAACGGTAAATAGATTGAAAAAAATTATCAAAGAATTGTCTGACAATCCAGAAGTTACTGTTTTAGTTTCTTCGCACGATCTAGTTCACACAGTTGAGGTTTGCAATAGAATTGTAGCTTTAAACAAAGGCGAAATTGTAAAAGATATTGAAACATCGCCAGAAACATTAAAAGAATTAGAAGCATTTTTTGCAGTATAATTTTTAGATTCAAAAAAGTATAAATCCGAAGTTCAAAC
>JAAFHW010000091.1 GCA_013298525.1 Flavobacteriia bacterium | reverse complement strand
AATGTTTCTGCCTCTGGAATGGGAGCAATTACTCCTACTCTTTTGCAATTGTGTAGTCAAGGAGATCATATTGTTTCTAGCCGAACTATCTATGGTGGAACGTATGCTTTCTTGAAAAACTTCACACCAAAATTTGGCATTAAAACATCCTTTGTTGACATTACCAAACTTGACGTTGTAGAAGCTGCTATTACACCAAATACCAAAGTAATTTATTGCGAAACCGTAAGTAATCCGTTGCTTGAGGTTGCCGATATTACTGGCTTGGCTAAGTTGGCTATCAAACACAATTTGAAATTAGTTGTAGACAATACCTTTTCGCCTTTGTCGGTAGCACCTGCCAAAATGGGTGCCGATATTGTCATTCATTCCTTAACCAAATACATCAATGGAAGTAGCGATACTGTTGGCGGTGTAGTTTGTGGCTCAAGAGAATTCATAAACAGTTTGAAAGATGTAAACTCTGGAGCAAGTATGCTTCTTGGTCCAACAATGGACAGCTTGAGAAGTGCCTCTGTAATGAAAAATTTACGCACGCTGCATATCAGAATGAAGCAACACAGTTACAACGCAATGTATTTGGCAACCAAATTTGAAAACGATGGTTTGAAGGTAGTTTATCCTGGTTTAGCAAGTCATCCAAGTCATCAATTGTATGCTAGTATAATTAATCCAGAATATGGTTTTGGAGGCATGATGACTGTTGACGTTGGTACAATTGACAAAGCCAACGAATTAATGGAGTTAATGCAAGATAGAAATCTAGGTTACCTTGCTGTAAGTTTAGGATTCTACAAAACCTTATTCTCAGCACCAGGAACATCAACATCCTCAGAAATTCCTTTAGAAGAGCAAAAAGAAATGGGATTAACCGATGGACTAATTCGTTTTTCAATTGGTTTAGATAACGATATAGAACGCACCTACCAAATGATGAAAACTTGTATGGTAGAATTGGGCGTTTTGTAGCACTTCAAGTTACAAACTATAAAATAGATCCGTTAAAGTTATTCTTTGACGGATTTTTTATTTGTAATAGTAAGAAGTAACTGCTTTTTTATATATTTGATATAAATATGCTACGAGTTAGATATATCACACCTAATTTGGGTGGGTATGTGTGGTTTTGTTATACATATATACAAGTTAGTAGCTAGTATAGCGCAAAAAAGCTCAAAATCATGAAGAAAATAAACCTAATTTTGCTTTTAATTTTTACACTTAGTAGCTCAGTTGCGCAAAGTAAATTAATTAGAACTGAGAAATTAATAGCTTGTATAAAAAACAAAGAATTCATTAAATGGTTTCAAATTTGTAATGAAAATAATGACACAATATTTATTTACAACAATCTGAAAAGATTCAATAATGAAATTCAAGAAAAGACGAAATGCAACAAACTGATAAAAATAAAAAAGTCTTCCATTAAAATTGATCCTAATAAATTTATTCCTGATTGTATACCAAAAATTGTTCTCTACAAGTACGAAGAAAAAAATGGAATTTACAAGCTAAGGTTTTTAAGTATTTGTAGCAACGCACATATGATTATTGAACTAAATTCTAAAAATGAAGTAATCAATTTTCGTCAAGGGGTATTTTAATAATACCAGCAGCTAACACATGTTTGCCGCTATTGGTGGGCTTGCGCTTGCTATTTTGTTCTTCGTGGAAAATAATCTGGTGACTACAACTCTATCTTTCAAAGAAAATTTGTAGGTTTGTTTGGTTCGTGCTTGCAGAAGCAGCAGACGGCAAGCATGGGAACGTTAGCAGTAACTAAATGAGAAACGAAATTAAAATATTACTATTTAGCACTTTGCTCCTATTTGTTTCTTGTAAAGAATCGGGTGAAAATAAAACTGAATATAATGAAAATAGAGAATTAGTTCCAAATCCTGAAGGATTACAAAAAGATAATTTAGCCATTTCTGAAGCTACTAATGAAGATTGTAAATGTGCAGAAAATGATTTCGCAGGAACAAAAACTGATACAGTTTATCAATTATCAAACGGAAAAAGAATAGCTTTATGTGGTTATAGAAATATTGAAAACAAACCAATAGATTTTTCGGAATTTGTATTGTCTGTTTGCGGAGAAAAAAAGATAATTGATTTTTGGGATGCAACTGAAACCTGTAATTTAAAAACAATAAAAGATACTTTAATTGTTGAAGAACTAATTAATTTGCCAACTGAAAAGAACAGAATTTACACTTCAACTATTTGGAGCATTGAAAAATTTTACTTTCAAAATGAACAATTAAAAAGAAAGAAGTTTCTGAATCAAAAAATTAGAAAATATAATAACGCTGAAATATTACTTACGTTAAAAGAATATGAAAATGCAGACGAAAAACTTAATGATGAAAAAATGCAATTAGTGTATCGGCTTTTCATTGCAACAATTTCAAAAAACAATAAAGCGCGTGACTATTTTTATAAATTCGAGAATAGATATAAACCTGATGGTGCTTTTTCAGAAGAATATAGTGATTTAAAAGCAATGCTTGAAGTTTGGGATAAACAAAAATATTAATCAAAATGAATAAATTATTAATTGTTTTTCTTGTAACATTAATTCTAAATTCTTGCAACAAAAAAACGGAAACTGAAAAATTAGCGGAGTTTGACAAAAATGGAAAACTAATTGTTTACAGCGAAGAAGTTTATGCAAAAATGTGGGTGAAAAATAAAAACTTAAAAGTTACTGTTATAGATACATTTTGTATAAACCAAAAATCTAAAGCATTAAAAGACATCAAAAATGGAAAATTAATATACTTTGGTTTTCATCCAAGAGAGTTTCCTAAGATGACAAAAATATTAAGTAAATTTGGAATTGAAACAAAAGAACATTTGGGACGATGTGTAAGAATGGGTGGATTTGAACCTTATTGCTATCAAGAAGAAATGTATAAAGAAATTAACAGAAAATATGGCGAAAATTTTATTGATTCAATTTTTAAAGTTGCTCAAAAAGAATTCATAATAGAAAATCCAAACGTTGAATATATGGCAGATGGAATTGATTTAAGAAAAAAGATTCTTGAAGAAAACAACATCCACTAACAACAGTTACAAGAAATAGCGAGACTCTAGATTTATTTGAAATTAAAAAGGTTTTAATTTAAAGTTTTGGTTATCTTGGTCTTGGTTCTTCTTTATTCCGCGACACGTCCGGCGTCATAATATCAAAAATCCTGTAAAATATGAGAATTTTATTAATCTTACTTATAATTTTTACTTCTTGTCAGAATAAACAAGAAACGAAATCTAATAAAATTCCATATGAACCAAACAGTAATTCAATTGAAAATTTAGAAACTGGTAATGCTCAAAAAGAAAAGTTTCAAAAAATTCCATATAGTCTAAAAAATAATTATTTAGATAGTTTAGGAACAAAGCTAAATCCAAATAAAAATTACGATTATTGGCAATATGCAACTTATTATCAAAATTCAATTGAAACAAAATATAATGTACTAAATCAAGGCGGAGATACATTACAGAGAATAAAAATAAATGAAAAAATAAATCCAATAAAAACTGTTGGAATATTTCAAGGCGGACACCCGAATTATCGTTGTAATTATGCAATAACAATTGAAAATCGAAAAGTAAAATATATAAAAAGCGAAGATGAGTTTAGAACATTCTTAGGAAATATAGATAATTTAGAAGAAGCGATTCTTTTAGCCAGAACTTATGGATATTTATTGGGAAGTGAAGTAAACGAAAGCGAATATAGAAAAATCGGAACTAGTTTTGAGTTACATTTAGTAAAATATCACGATTACCCAAGAAGTTTGGAATCAGTAGAATTAAAAATCGGTTATGATGGAACAATAAAAACTAAAAGTTTAGGAAATTTCAGAACGAAAGATGTTTACTAAAAAATTAAGTCGCAAAACAATCGTTTCAAAAAATGGCAAGGCACGGGATTTATTCGAAATTGGAAAGGTTTTTAATTTAAAGTTTTGGTTATATTTGTGAAGGCTTGGTTTTGGTTCATCACCACTTCATAATGTAAACTAAAGGCTAACCTTTTTGTACAATTAACTATGAAAAACATCTTTCAAATTATAATATCTGTTTTTTTGTTGCTTTCATGTAGTGACAAAAAAAGTATTGATAAAAAAGAAATGGTAACTGATACTGTTAAATCAAAAAAAACTACAACCAAATCTAAACCAAAAATTGATATTATATATGATGATGGCAGAATAAAACTCTATGGAGACACAAGTATTGAAAAAGATAAAATTTCATGGGGATCAATAAAATTTGAGCCATATATCAACTTTTCTGATTTTAAAGTTGAAATTCAAAATGTAAAAGCGAAAATAGATTTAAACTCTAATGAATTAGGGAGAGAATTTAGAACTGCAATTCGAACTGATTATGAAAATCCAAAATCTCTTTTTGCAGGACATTATAGTTTTTCTTATTGGGGCTGTGGCTCACCATGCCAAATGAGCGTGATTATAGACAGAAAAACTGGAAAGATATATGATTCTCCAACGGCTTCACTGGGTTACGAATTTAGAAATGATAGCCGAATGTTAATTGTAAACCCACCAGATTCATTAGGCTATTACGATAATTGTTCATATTGTAAACCAGAAATTTATATACTTAACGAAAAAACTAAAAAGTTTGAAAAAAAAGAACCCTTTAAACTTTAACTGCAAACAATAGCGGTTTCAAGAATTATCAAGGCACGAGATTAATTCCTGATTAATGAATTTACTAAAGATAAGTAATAGAACTAAGCATATTCAAAACCTCTAAATAAATTGATACCATGAAAAAAAGTCTGTTTATTGTTCTAAGCATTTTAACTTTAAGTTGTAACAATGATGAAACCAGTAATCAAAGTAATAATAAAGATTTAAAGCTAGTCACTGGAATTAATTTAAGGCAAAACTTTGACGATCCACCATTAAAATTAGGAAATCCTAATGTTTTGGTAAATAATAAGTTTGCCATTTATCCTAATCCAGCTCAAAATATGGTGAGCATCTTAGCTCAAGATAATGTTACCGATGTATGGTTAGTACCAGCTACACCTGAAAAAATCTATCAATCGGTGAACTTTAGCAGTATCCTAACCAACAATTTGTTTAGTGAACAATCTATCAGCTCCAATTCAATTATTTCTGTCAATTCGCAGTCTTCAAACAATTTAATGATTAACCTTGAAACGCTTGAAAAAGGATATTACAAAGTATTTGTAAAAATTGATGGAGTAATTTATTGGGATAATTTATACAAATACGATAGCCAAATTGACTCCTCAGTACAATTTACTGCCATTAATGCCTTTTGGAATTAAAATCTTTAGCTTTAAATAATTACAATAACAGACTAAAAATGCCTCAAAAAGATAAAACTCTTTGAGGCATTTTACTATTTACTTTTCACTATTCACTAATTACTAATCACTTGCTTATTCAACTTACTATTTTTATAGCTAAATCCGAAGTAAATAGCTAATCCAATTAGCAACCAACAACTAAAATAAATCCAATTCCAAACACTTAATTCTGCCATCATATAAAGACAACAAACCAAACCTAAAAGCGGAATTAAAGATAAGTTTTTACGCCATGACCATGAAGCAAAGTATACTAACGACAATAGGAAAATCCACATCGGTATTTTATGTTTGAACAATTGAAAACCACTTTCATATTTTAGGTTGTTATCAATTGGCAACGAATTAACCACATTCTCATATGCTTTATCATCCTCAGAAATCTTACTCAAAACTTCTTCTAAATCGGCTGAAGCGTCTTTAACCAAAAGATTTTGTTGCAAGTAAGTCATAACCTCTTTTACTTGAGTTTCTTCAAGTGAAGTCACAATAGTCGTCGGATTGTTGATTTGTTTTTCATTGGTAATAAAATCCATTGTTGCCTTTTTGTTAACCGTAAAAGCAATGATAGCTCCAACAAGAATTAACAACGGAAATATATATTTTGAATTCAAATAAGGAGTTTTAAACTTTCCTCTTGGAATATCAGGTTTGTTTTGCAAAACAAGAACTCCAGCACAAACTAAAACAAAGGCAAATAAGGTACCAATACTACATAAATCGGTTACCATAGTAAGATTTAAAAACAACGCCGGAATTGCCACAACAAATCCAGTTACAATCGTTGCATAAGAAGGCGTTTTGTATTTTGGATGCACTTTAGAAAATCGTTTTGGCAATAATCCATCACGACTCATACTCATCCAAATTCTAGGTTGTCCCATTTGGAAGACTAATAAAACACTCGCCATTGCTACTACGGCACTCACGGCAATAATTCCAGACATCCATTTTAAATCCAATTTATCAAATACAAATGCCAATGGATCACCAACATTCAAATCGGCGTAATTCACCATTCCAGTCAAAACTAATGCTATAATAACGTATAAAATGGTACAAATAATAATTGCCCACATCATTCCTTTAGGTAAATCTCTTTGTGGATCTTTACATTCTTCTGCTGTAGTTGAAATGGCATCAAAACCTATATAAGCAAAGAAAACGGCCGAAACTCCTTTCAAAATTCCTCCTACGCCATTTGGTGCAAACGGAGTCCAATTAGCAGTATCTACATAAAAAACACCAACAGCTATAACTAATAATATGATACAAAGTTTTACAACAACCATCAAGTTACTAGCATTTCTAGATTCTTTCATTCCTCTGTAAACCAGATAGGTAATGATAACAATAATCAATAATGCAGGTAAATCGGCAACTAAATGAAAAGAACCAATCGTTGGCGATGTGGTGTAGGCTGTATAAGCCAATTGCAAACTTTCCGACAAATTTTCAAATGATTTTCCGCCATTCATTAATGCTGTAGCTTCTTCAAAACCTTTGGAAGCCGTTAGATAATCCATTTGAATCCATTGTGGTAAATGCAATCCACCACTTTCGAGTAGTCCTGTAAAATAATCACTCCAAGAAATGGCAACGGTAATATTTCCAATAGCATATTCCATAATCAAGGCCCAACCGATAATCCAAGCAATAATTTCACCAAAAGCTACATACGAATACGTGTAGGCACTACCAGAAACTGGCACCATTGAAGCAAATTCAGCGTAAGCAAAAGCGGCGAAACTACAAGCAACAGCGGTAAAGATGAATAAAAAGATAACCGCTGGTCCACCATCAGAACTTGCTTTACCGATGGTACTAAAAATACCAGCGCCAATAATAGCTGCAATTCCAAAAGCAGTTAAATCTCTCGCAGTTAAATGTTTGCCCAAACTATTGTGTCCATCGGCTTCATTTCTTGCAACTTGATCATTAATATCTTGTACTGTCTTTTTTCTAAATAATGTGGAAAAATTCATATTTAACGAATAGTTTATTGATGATTTATACAAAAACAAATATAACATAATTTCACATTGATTTACAAAATTGAAAAATTACAAACTATAATTAAAATCTATTAAAAAATAAATTTAAAGGATAAATTATCTATACTAACTTAATTTATAATTTATAAATTTGTTAGAATTAAAATTGAAATTATAAACAATCAACAATAAAAAAGTTTTAAAACTAAATAATTACTAAAATTTATGGAACATTCAAACGACATTAGCAAATGCCCATTTCATCAAAATCAAAAAGGTTTGAGCGATGGTGTGAAAAATCAAGATTGGTGGCCAAAAGCACTTAACTTAGATATTTTACACCAACAAGATTCAAAAACTAATCCACTTGGAGAGGATTTTAATTATGCCGAAGAATTCAAAAAACTGGATTTACAAGCTGTAAAAAATGACTTAAAAGCGTTCATGACCGACAGTCAAGATTGGTGGCCTGCCGATTGGGGACACTATGGTGGATTGATGATTAGAATGGCTTGGCACTCTGCTGGAACTTACAGAATTTCTGATGGTCGTGGTGGCGCAGGAACTGGAAACCTTCGTTTTGCTCCACTTAACAGTTGGCCTGATAATGGAAACTTAGATAAAGCTAGAAGACTTTTATGGCCTATCAAAAAGAAATATGGTAACAAAATTTCATGGGCCGATTTAATGATTTTAGCCGGAAATATGGCTTATGAATCTATGGGATTAAAAGTGTTTGGATTTGCTGGTGGACGAGAAGATATTTGGCATCCAGAAAAAGACATTTATTGGGGTGCAGAAAAAGAATGGTTGCAAAAATCTGGTGGTGAAGGAAGTCGTTATTCTGGAGAAAGAGATTTAGAAAATCCATTGGCAGCCGTAATGATGGGATTAATTTATGTTAACCCAGAAGGTGTTGACGGACAATCTAATCCATTAAAAACGGCTCATGACATGAGAATTACGTTTCAAAGAATGGCAATGAACGATGAAGAAACCGTTGCTTTAACTGCTGGTGGACACACGGTTGGAAAAGCACACGGAAATGGTGATGCTTCCGTTTTAGGTCCAGAGCCTGAAGGTGGTGCCATCGAAAATCAAGGATTTGGTTGGATGAACCCAAAAGGAAACGGAAATGGCGCTGACACAGTAACAAGTGGATTGGAAGGTGCTTGGACAACACATCCAACACGTTGGGATAATGAATATTTTACTTTATTATTAAACCACGATTGGGAATTAAAGAAAAGTCCAGCTGGAGCGAGTCAATGGGAACCAATAAACATGAAAGAGGAAGACAAACCTGTCGATGCTCACAATCCATCTGTAAGAAGAAATCCTATTATGACTGATGCTGATATGGCATTAAAAATAGATCCTGAGTACAGAAAAATTTCTGAAAAATTTCATAATGACCAAGCTTATTTCTCTGAAGTTTTTGCAAGAGCTTGGTTCAAATTAACACATAGAGATTTAGGTCCGAAAGACAGATATTTAGGTGCGGATGTTCCTGCAGAAGATTTGAT
The DNA here is from genome assembly GCA_013298525.1 of Flavobacteriia bacterium. Lineage (GTDB taxonomy): Bacteria > Bacteroidota > Bacteroidia > Flavobacteriales > Flavobacteriaceae > Flavobacterium. Next base: position 1,938 of record JAAFHW010000091.1, on the reverse strand, counting down.
TTGGCAAGATCCAGTTCCGACTGTAGATTATACTTTATCGGATGCTGAAGTAGAAGATTTAAAATCAAAATTATTAAACAGCGGATTAACAAGAGCTGAATTAATAAACACGGCTTGGGACAGCGCAAGAACTTTTAGAGGTTCTGACTTTAGAGGTGGCGCAAATGGTTCTAGAATTCGATTAGAGCCACAAAGAAATTGGGTTGCCAATGAGCCTGAAAGATTACACAGAGTTTTGACTAAACTTGCCGAAATTCAAGCAGGTTTGAGCAAAAAAGTGAGTATTGCCGATTTAATTGTTCTTGGTGGAACAGCAGCTATCGAAAAAGCAGCGCAAGAAGGTGGATTTAATGTAAAAGTTCCTTTCCATGCAGGAAGAGGCGATGCTTCACAAGAAATGACTGATGTAGAATCGTTTGAAGTTTTAGAACCAACTAACGATGCTTTCAGAAACTTTATGAAAGCTAAATATGTAGTACAACCTGAAGAATTAATGCTAGACAAAGCACAACTTCTTGGATTGACTGCTGCAGAAATGACGGTTTTAATTGGAGGAATGCGTGTTCTTGGCACCAACTATAACGGAACTAAACACGGTGTTTTCACCAATAACGAAGGTGTTTTGAGTAACGACTTCTTTGTGAATTTAACCGATATGAGCTACAGTTGGAAACCAGCAGGCGATAACTTATACAATATCGTTGACAAAAAATCAGGTGCAACCAAATGGACTGCTACTAGAGTGGACTTAGTTTTTGGTTCTAATTCTGTTTTGAGAGCTTATGCTGAAGTGTATGCGCAAGACGATAACAAAGAAAAATTTGTAAAAGATTTTATCAATACTTGGTCAAAAGTGATGCATTTAGATCGTTTTGATTTGAAATAAGAACTTCCAAGTTAGTATTGTTTTTCTGAAAAACCACCTTTTTAAGGTGGTTTTTGTTTTTTATGCAATTATTAGCACTTAAAAAAACACATAGTGAAATTTTTATATTAATTTTTTGTAAGAAATTTATTGATAATTTTTGTCTATTAATACATTGTAAAATGTAATAAATATCATGTTTTATATAACCTTTGTGGTTGTAAATTTGTAATCAGAAAAACATTAATAACATTAAATAAAAACAATCATGGCATTAGTTGGAAAACAATTCCCAAACATTACAGTAGACGCCATCTCTTTTATGGGAGATAACTTAAAAATCAACGTTTTAGAAGAAGCTAAAAACAACAAGAAAAAAGTAATTTTATTCTGGTATCCAAAAGATTTTACATTCGTTTGTCCTACAGAATTACATGCTTTTCAAGCAGCGCTTCAAGAATTTGAAAAAAGAAACACAACTGTTATTGGGGCTTCTTGCGATACTAACGAAGTACACTTTGCTTGGTTGAACACAGCTAAAGACAATGGTGGAATCGAAGGTGTAACCTACCCTATTTTGGCGGATACAACACGTAACCTTTCGGCTGCTTTAGATATTCTTGATGCAGAATGGGTTTACAATGAAGAAATCAACGACGAAATCTTAGAAGGTTCTAATGTAACTTTCAGAGCAACTTATTTAATTGACGAAGACGGAAAAATCTTCCACGAAAGTGTGAACGATATGCCATTAGGAAGAAACGTAAACGAGTACTTGAGATTGATCGATGCTTACACTCACGTTCAAACTAAAGGTGAAGTTTGTCCTGCAAACTGGGAAGAAGGAAAAGACGCAATGAACGCTGATAGAAATTCAACTGCTGCTTATTTAGCAACTCACTAAATTAATAAATTCCAATATTTTAAATTCCAAATTCCAATCATAAAAAATTGGAATTTGGGTTTTGAGATTTGAAAATTCAAAAACTTATGTTTACAGAAATAGAACAAGATAATTTAGCTGAAGTAGTTGCTTCTAATGATGTGGTGGTTGTGCAATATGCTGCTAGTTG
>JAAFHW010000090.1:8663-11127 GCA_013298525.1 Flavobacteriia bacterium | reverse complement strand
CTGCTACTTTAGATCCTTATGCGCTTGGTTCAGATAATCAAAGAATCAATACGTTTAATATTGAAAATGGTGGCGGACTTTTTAGAATGACCAGCGCCAACATGACTATAAATTATTCGTTAACTAGTTCTAAAGACGATAAAAAGAAAAATATTCAAGGTGCTAGAAATGGTGGTCGTGAAGATGATTTGTTTGGAGACAATGCCGAAATAAATTCACCCGAAGACATTGATCCAAATGAAGAGGAAGAAGATACCTTTAAAGGTTTCTACAATGCCGAAATACCCTGGGATGTTAATTTAGCTTATTCGGTCACCTACTCCAATATAACTGGTGAAAAGAAAATCTCAAGTCATTCTTTGATGGTTTCTGCTAATACTGATTTGACACCCAAATGGCGTATCGGAGTTTCCTCTGGATATGATTTCACCAATAAAGGTGTAACTTTTACACAAATACGTTTAAATCGAGATTTAATGAGTTGGAACATGAGTTTCAATTGGTCGCCTTTTGGACAAAACTCGTATTGGGGATTCTTTATTGGAATCAAAGCTGGTGTCTTGAGTGACATTAAGTGGGATAAACAACAACAAAGAGATCAAACGTTAAGATAATTTTAGATATTAGATTTTAGATATTAGATTTTTATGAAGAAGATAATTATTACAGATAAAGCTCCTGCTCCTATTGGTCCTTACAATCAAGCTGTTTTGGTGGGTAATACACTTTATACCTCTGGACAAATTGCTTTGAATCCTGCAACAATGGAATTGGTTTTAGACGATATTGAAGCCGAAACCAAACAAGTAATGGAAAATATGAAAGCCGTTCTAGAAGCTGCTGAAATGACTTTTGAAAACGTAGTAAAAACAACGATTTTCATCATGGATATGAACGATTTCGCCAAAATAAACAGCGTTTACGGAAGTTACTTCGACGAGAAAACAGCACCAGCAAGAGAAACCGTTCAAGTAGCTGGTTTGCCTAAAGGTGTAAATGTTGAAATTTCGATGATTGCAGTGAAGTAGTTTTTAGATAGCTGACTTTAGATTTAGAAAAATATATAATCCTTGAAAGTAAAGACTTTTGAGGATTTTTTTTATATTTACGATTACTTACAAAGGTTTATGAATAATTGTAAATGTTTGTTTGTTGGATATATGCTCAAGTTATATGACAACTTAAAAAATCTCCTATGAAGAAAACACTTTTATTAATACTTTTTCTAATTTCTACTATAGGAATAGCAAGAGTGCATAAAGATATGGTGGTTTATGAAACATATGGAAATGTAAAAGTTTTTCTTAGAACAGGATTTCACTATTCTGAAGTTGAAAAAATTAAAGTCATTGGTAAATTATCCGAAAAATTGTCTTTAAAACTTTCTCACAACGACACAATTTTTATAGAGTATATACAAGATTACACAGATTTATATTCTAAAGACATTTATACTTTTGAAAACAACACAAATTTGAGTTTCAACAATGGATTGAGAACTAATTTTAAACCAGACAAAATTAAACCTGGCCTTTCAATAAGGATTAATGCTAATAAAATTAACGTTGTAGATGTATTATGTCTTGTTGAATATGCAATAATAAATCATAAAAATTTATCTGAAAAAGTAATAAATCAAAAAGTAATTGATCGATGGGGTGATAATGACCAAGAACTAGAATTTAATATTAAATCAGTTTCTGATGAATTACTCAATCAAATTTTTTCACAGAAATCTGAACTTGTTCAAGAATTAATTTCAGAAAGAACTTATATTAATAAAGTAGAGCTTATTGGAATTGAAACTTATTGGATGAATGATAAATTTACTTTTGAATATAAATTTCGTGATGCCCCACTAGTAAAGTTGATTGACATTAAAGACTATTTCTATTATTTAAATTTAGGCTATGAATCTCTACTAATTTTTATAAATGAAAACAAATTTTATTATGTGAAACCTAATGATGAAAGTAACAATAAACTTTTAGAATTAAATAGTAGTTCATATGTTCCTTTTAATACAATTAATATGTTTAAAAACAAGATTGTACTATATAATAATTGGAACAATCCTCCAAACGATTTTTACATTTTGCTAACCGACAAAAGAATAGTTGTATCAAAATTCGAATAAAGTCATCAATTAACCACGGTTATCTGCTATTGATTACTATGATAATTTCAATTTTATCTTTAAAATTAATTCAGTAGATTTGTTTGGTTAGTGCCGGCAGCTGAAACTAATTTAAGCCGCGACAAGTTGTGTACTATTTTCGACCAACAGAATATTTAGACTATAAGAAGTAATAAAAAAACAGAATCGTTATGAATTTTAAAATATCATTTATTATTTTCTTTATTTTTTTTAATTGCTACAGTCAAATAAAAATAGATTCCGTAGAGACAACTAAAAAAATAGATTTAAAAACTTTAGATAAATATAAAGAAGAATTAAAAAATG
>JAAFHW010000090.1:0-8653 GCA_013298525.1 Flavobacteriia bacterium | reverse complement strand
ATCGTCATTTCAAATAAATCAAAACCTGAATTCATCTCATATTTCTATAAAAACTATGAACAAGGTTATAATCTTGACGAATATGACAGTAAAAAAATTGACGATTCTAGAAGTAATCGGTTCAAACAAACGATTATAAAATATGATAATAGCATTGATGTTATTGAAAAAATAGACAACTATTTTGATTCTTATAAAAGTTACTATAGTAATGGAAATATAAAATCTGAAGTAGTTTCATCATGGTTGGGATTTGGCAAAAGTAAATCATACAAATATGATGAAAATGGTAGGATAACAGAAATGAAAGATTGGGATGAAGGCTATAAATTTACACATGATGATGTTTTTGCATTTCTAAATAAAAAAGAAATAAAAACATGTAAATTATGCATGACAAAAATCTATAAGATTACAAATAATGGTAAAAAAACATGGGTTGTAGAATTTCAAGATTATGCTATGAAAAAAACAGTGACATTTGTATTAGACGCTATTGATGGAACAATCTTAAATAAAACAGAAAATAATTTACCTATTAGAATATGTGGTGATTCACAGAATTAGAAAAAGTAGTACACAACATCGACTTAAAAAAATGTCAATGCACTTTAGTAGAAATTAAAAAAACTAAAATGAAAATAAAACTAATTACATTATTTGTATTACTCTCAATGTTATCGGGTTATAGTCAAAAATTTAATTCAATACAGTTTGATACAATCAAAAGAGAAACATTAACCAAGGAACTATTTTTAAGAAATGTAGTTGCAAAAGATAAAGATATTTTTGAAATTGAAAATGTAAATTACACTGCTTTAGAGGTATTTAAAAAATACAAACAAACTAGGTATGCAGTCCAAAATGAAATAACAAACGACCAAAATAAAGTTATTGGTCAACTCTATGCAATTGAAAGATATACAGAAAGTGATACACTATTCAAATTTGAAAATTTAAAATTTAATCGTTTTGAAATTTATTCTGATAATGAAAATAAAACAATTGCATTTAAGTTATATGGTGGAGTTCAAAAATTTAATGAATTATTTAAGTTTATAAAAAAATATAATATTCAAGATAAAAATTCAGATGTTAAAACTTTTGAATTGCAAGATTATTACAATTTGAAATTAAAAGACAAAACCATCTTTTTAAAAGTTACAAATAATATGGAAGCAGAACCTTCTCCTGAGCCAAGTAGTAATTCTGAACCAATAGCAACTGATAAATCAAATAATGTTAATGATAATTATTCTCCACCAATTGAAGTTACTGTAATTTTTAATAATGTAGGTATTGAATTAGAGGAGTATTTAAAAGAGAATAATTACTTACGCTAACTGCTATTTTAGGAAATCGGGTTTTTGGGCTTACAAATCCCTAATTTCTTAAAACCTTGGAACGCTATTCTCAAGACAATTAAAAGTATAATAAATAAAACACTTTAAATTCTGCGACAGAAATAATTCTATTTTAGTTTTTATTCGTAAACTTGTTTAACCGTAAAATATGCTATATGAAACTAATAATTCTATCCCTTTTTACTTTTTTAAGTTTTTCCTTTATTGGACAAGAAGATATAAAACTAAGTTTTAAAAATGACTATGAAGATGTTTATCATCTTTCATTAATTATATTCACTCCAGATGGAAAAGGTCAAACAAGAGTAAGCAATGTTGACCCAAATACAATTAAAGAATATAATTTTCCTATCGGCACTGAAATTTATGTTGCTGACAATAAGCAGGAGGAATTTGCAATGAAAGGAAATGACATAAGAAAAACAAATGTAAAACCATGGTTAATTGTATCTAAAACGGATAACAATAGAATTGTTTTATTAACTAGTTTTAAGCCATAGAAAATTAGCGCTTGTATGTTAATACACAGCCTAAATTGCTGTTAGCCATTATGGTTGATTTTTCTTTGTTTGTGCTTCTTCTCTCGAAAAAAAGTTTATTTATGATTGTAAAGCTAAACCCTTAAAATGGCGATAGACATTAAAAAATATGATTTCAAGTCTGGACTTTCACAAGAATTTGAAATTCTTGACTTATCTATATTGTATACAAAAGCAAAATCTATTTTAACCAATCCACATAGGTCAGGTTTCTATCATATTATTTGGTTTCAGGATTGTAACGTAACGCATTTGGTAGATTTTAATCAAATAACAATTAAACCTCATTCTTTATTATTTTTAAGCAAAGATATAGTTCATCGGTTTGACGATAAAGAGCAACTTAAAGGTAAGATTATTTTATTTACGGATACTTTTTTTTGTAAAACAGAAGCAGATATTCGTTTTTTGAGAAAAAGTATTTTATTCAATGATTTATTATCCGTTTCACAAATTCAAATAGAAAATCAGTCCGAACTATTTAAAAGTTTAGTACAATTAATGGAAACTGAACTTCAAATGGTAACTGATGATTTACAAGCTGCCATTTTACAAAATTTTTTACATAATTTTCTTTTACTTTCTGAAAGAGAATTACGCAATCAAAATTTTACAAAAATCAAAAAGGGCGCAGACCTTGATTATGTAGTGTTATTTAAAGATTTATTGGAAGTAAATTATAAAAATCAAAAACAAGTAAATTACTTTGCCAAACAAATAATCATTTCTGAAAAACGCTTGAACCAAGCTACTACAAAGGTTTTAGGCAAATCACCAAAAGAGCTCATTGACGAAAGAGTACTTTTAGAAGCCAAAAGAATTTTAGCGCATACTACTGAAAGTGTTAAGGAAATAGCCTATCAATTAGGCTTTGAAGAACCAACCAATTTTATTAAATACTTCAAAAAACACTCCTCAATTACTCCTACTGAATTCAGAGAGCAAAACGCTTTGGCGTAAAAGTATCATTCAAACACCTATTCTTACCTTTTCCATTATCTTGATTGTTAATAATTTTACTTCATTATTAAACAATTAAATAATAAGATAAAAATGGAACATAATATTGAAGTTATCGGCAACAAATTTAAAGCCGATTTCGGACAAATGGCATTTCAATTGCATTTTGAAAGCGCTACACAAATGACTTTTGCACAAATCCTTCCTGAAGGTTTTGGTAGTTCAGAAACAGTTCAAACCACTATGGTAGAAATTAGACCAAATGTATATATGATTTATTGGAAAGAAAAATCAGGAACCACTGTTACTCATGTAGAAGATTTTCAAAATGAAATTGTATATACCAACATCACTTTAGCAGATAACACTTTTATAAACTTAAAAGGAACACTAACAAAAATAAAAAATACCAAAATGGACAACAAACAAAAAGTAGTAGCATTACTAAAATCACTTGAAACAGGTGCTACCGAACCAGTAGGTTACATCAACCCAAACAAATACATTCAACACAACCTTGCAGTTGGTGAAGGTTTAGCAGGTTTTGGTGAAGTTTTAAAAGCTTTGCCACCTAATTCAGCCAAAGCAAACACTGTGAGAGCTTTTCAAGATGGTGATTTTGTGTTTACTCATACTGAATATAATTTTTTTGGACCAAAAATTGGGTTTGACATTTTCCGATTTGAAGATGGAAAAATTGTAGAACATTGGGATAACCTAACAGAAATCACGCCACCCAATCCAAGTGGAAGAACACAAATTGATGGAACAACAGAAGTGGTAGATTTAGATAAAACCGAAAGTAACAAAAAGATAGTAGAAGGCTTTGTAAATGATGTATTGAAAGATGGTAAAGTTGAAATGTTGACTACTTATATCAATCCAAACAAATATTTACAACACAACTCTGGTGTAGCTGATGGATTGGATGGCTTAGGATCTGCATTGGAATATTTTGCTAAAAATGGGCTTGTAATGGTATATGACAAAGTACATAAAGTTTTAGGAGAAGGAAATTTTGTTTTAACAATGAGTGAAGGAAAATTCGGTAAAGGTGAAGATGTTGCTTTTTATGATTTATTCCGTTTAGAAAATGGACAAATTGTGGAACATTGGGATATTATTGAACCAATTCCTGCAAAAGAAAATTGGAAAAACAATAACGGAAAGTTCTAAAAAAACTTCAACACTTTCTTAAAAGCCGTTCTCTTTATTGGGAATGGCTTTTTTGTTGAAAGGAAATAACTAAAACTTACAGCTATTTTGAGAAATTAAGATTTCAAGTCTCCTACTCCAACCCATCAATTCCCAAAAGCAATAATTGTGCTGTAGCTTCATTGGTAGCTAAAGGCACATTGTGAACATCACACACACGAATCAACATATTGATATCTACTTCATGAGGATGATTCGACATGGGATCTTTAAAGAATAACACCATTTTTGTTTTTCCTTCGGCAACTCTTGCAGCAATTTGAGCATCGCCGCCCAATGGTCCAGAAAGCATTTTCTTAACTTTAAATCCTGCAGCTTCTGCCTTTCCTCCTGTGGTTCCGGTGGCAATTAGTTTGATGTTTTCTTTTATAAGAATTTCTTTGTTCTTGTTTAAAAACTGAACTAAATCGGCTTTCTTTCCGTCGTGAGCTATTATTGCAATTTCCATATTTTTTTTAACCTTTAAGTTAACCAAGATTCAGTAAAAATATAAAAAAACTAACCATTAAGATAATTAAGTTTCATTAAGTTTTTTCTTAATTTTCTTAACTATCTTAATGGTTTAAAGTAGTTTATGTTTTGTGAGTTATTTATTTAAAATATGATAAGCAATTAATCCGTCAATTGGTCTTCTAAGAACATTACCTATTTTTATGTCATAGTGTTCTAAAACTTCTTCCAATTCGTCTTTTAGATAGAAGGCTATTGAACCTACAAAGTGAACTAATACATCATGACAGTTATCGAATTGCATGATATAATTTTCAACAAAGTCTTTCATTTCAGCTTTGATAATTTCTTTGCAGAAAGCATCATCTTTATGTTTGATTAAGAACTTGGCAAACGTCGCTAAATAGGCATTTGGGTTGGGTTCTTTGTATAAATTATTCTTAATGTAATCAGCATCAAGGTTGTATTCTTCTTCAAATTCTTTTGCTAATTCCTTAGGCATTTTATTAAAATAATACCCACGCAATAAATGACGTCCGAAGCGATTTCCTGAACAATCGTCCATAGCTATATAGCCAAGCGATTGTACTTTTTGATGCAATACTTTTCCGTCAAAAAAACTGCAATTAGAACCAGTTCCTAAGATGCAAACAATGGCTTTTTCGTCTTTTGGAGTCGTTGCATAAACGGCAGCATAAGTATCTTCATGCACAGAAATAGCAGCATTTGAAAAATATTCTTTAAATACAATAGTAAGAAAGTCTTTCATTCTATCGGTTCCGCATCCGGCACCGTAAAAGAATAAATGCGTTGCTTTTTCTTTATTGTGAGAAATATCAAATTTATCATCAAGACGATTGATAATTTCTTCTTTGTCTAAAACTTCAGGATTTAATCCTAAGGTTTGTGTTGTGAACAAAACTTTTCCGTTTTCGTCTATTGCTATCCAATCGGCTTTTGTAGATCCACTGTCAACTAATAATTTCATATTTTAAAAGTATAGAAAAGAAAATAAAAAAGAGAACAAAAATATCGAAAAATCTATTCTCTATTTCTATTCTCTTTTTTCTTTTTATTATAAACCAGCTACGTGAACTGACAAATCGATTAATTTACTTGAATAACCATATTCGTTATCGTACCAAGAAACTAATTTGAAGAACGTTGAATTTAAACCAATTCCAGCTTTAGCATCAACAACAGAAGTTCTTGAATCTCCAACAAAATCTTGAGAAACTACATCATCTTCTGTAAATCCTAAAATACCTTTCAATTCGTTTTCAGAAGCTTTTTTCAAAACTGCCATAATTTCATCGTAAGAAGTTTCTTTAGCAACTTTAACTGTTAAATCAACAACAGAAACGTCAACTGTAGGAACACGGAATGACATACCTGTTAATTTACCATTCAACGCGGGAATTACTTTTCCAACCGCTTTAGCAGCACCAGTTGAAGATGGAATGATGTTTACACTTGCAGCACGACCACCTCTCCAATCTTTTCTTGAAGGACCATCTGCAGTTAATTGAGTAGCTGTCGTAGCGTGAACTGTTGTCATTAATCCTTCAACAATTCCGAAATTATCATTGATAACTTTTGCTAATGGAGCTAAACAGTTTGTAGTACAAGAAGCGTTAGAAACGATTGTATCTGTAGCTTTTGCCTCAGTATGATTTACACCCATAACAAACATTGGAGCATCTGCCGATGGAGCCGAAATAACTACTTTTTTAGCACCACCATCAATGTGATATTGAGCTGTTTCTAATGTTGTGAAAATTCCAGTACATTCTGCAACTACATCAACATCAACGTCTTTATCGTCCCATTTGATTAGTTTTGGATCTTTTTCTGCAGTTACTCTGATAAATTTATCGTTTACATAAAGTTGTCCGTCTTTAACTTCTACTTTACCATTAAAACGACCGTGAACTGAATCATATTTTAATAAGTAAGCCAAATGCTCTACATCTAGTAAATCATTGATAGCTACTACTTCTACATTATCTCTGTTAAATGTTTCTCTGAAAACGATTCTTCCAATTCTTCCGAATCCGTTAATTCCTAATTTTACTTTAGACATTTTATTTTAATTTTATATTTTATTATTAATTATTGAAATTGACTTTTGAAATTGTATTAAGTAGTCATGATATCAGAAACTCTTAATAGTTCTCTATCAATTTCTGAATGACCTTTTATAGCTTGTTCTAATGGTGTTAAAGCAACTTTATCGTTTAACATTCCCACCATATAATTCGATTTTCCTTCAAGGATAGATTCAACAGCTTTCACTCCTAACCTACTCGCTAAAACTCTATCAAAACATGAAGGCGAACCACCACGTTGCATGTGACCAAGAACAGAAACACGAATATCATATTCTGGGAAATTTTCTTCGATATAATCTTTTAATTCGAATACGTTTTTCCCAATTTTATCGCCTTCAGCAATCACCACAATACTTGATGATTTACCTGAAGCCTTACTTTTACGAAGTGAATCTAAAAGACGTTCTAATCCTAAATCTTCTTCTGGGATAAGAATTTCTTCTGCTCCTGCTCCAATTCCGGCATTAAGAGCAATATGTCCAGCGTCACGTCCCATAACTTCTACAAGAAATAAACGATTGTGTGAACTGGCAGTATCACGAATTTTATCAATACAATCAACAACGGTGTTTAATGCTGTGTCAAATCCTAAAGTGTGACTAGTTCCAAAAATATCATTGTCAATCGTACCAGGAATTCCCATTACTGGATATCCAAATTCGTTGTTGAAAATTTCGGCACCAGTAAAAGAACCATCACCACCAATAACTACCAAGGCATCAATACCAGCAGCAACAAGGTTTTCGTGAGCTTTTTTACGACCTTCAACAGTCATAAATTCTTTAGAACGCGCTGATTTCAAAATTGTTCCACCTTTGTTTACAATATTGTTTACAGAACGTGGTCCCATTTCTTTAAAATCGCCTTCTATCATTCCTTGGTAACCTCTATAAATTCCAACACATTCAATGTTGTGATAAGCACAAGTTCTAACAACAGATCGAATAGCTGCATTCATTCCTGGAGAGTCGCCTCCTGAAGTAAGTACACCTATTTTTTTTATCGTTTTTGACATATTTTTATGTTTTAAAATGTAAATTTAGCAAAGAATATGCATATAAGTGATGAGATTTTTACTGATTTGATAAAACCAGCGAAATTCAATCGTTTTCGTTGATAAGTTTTAAGTTATTAAGAAACTAAATTGAGAAATGCATAAAAAAAACCTGAATCATTCATCTTCAGGTTTTGCATCAGTATTAGGTTTGTTTTCTGGCTCTGATTTTTTCTTATCGTCCTTTTTTTCCATTTCAATATAATCAGGAAGAACATCAGAATCATCATGAGTTTCAATAAGATTCTTTTTCTCTCTATCTATTTTAGATTTGAAAATTTTATTGATCAATTCTTTGAAAGTATCAAAGTCAACTTCATAGGAAATTCCGGCGCCTTGTGTATATCCTATACCTTGTCCGATATAATTGATATCGTTTTCACGATTAAATATTCTCAAGTTCAAAGTACCATCTTCGTTAACTCGGTATTGTGCTTCAAAATTTCCAACAATAGCTGTTTCAGAAACACCACCAGTTGGCACACCTACTTTTCCATTAATGGTAATTCGTTCGTTAATTTGTGTAGTAACAGAAGCTACTACTCTACCATCTGTTGGATTTAAAGCGGTTCTATCACCAGCTGTATAGGAAACGTCAACTATCATTTTGCCATCTTTGTCATTAAATAAGTCTCCAAATAAGGCTCCAGCTTTTTCGTAAAAACTATTAGTTATTTGCGATTGACTTATTCCTTCTGGACTCAAAAATCCACCTGTTGAAAGTAAATATAAAGCTTGTTTTTGACGTGTATCTTTATCACTAAGCTTGGTCTCAATTTCAGATCTCAAAACAGAACTTACGTTTGGAAAATTAATATTAAAATCGGGTTCAGGATTATTGATTGTTCCTTTTAGATCTATGATAACTTCAACTGGAATTTTTCTATTGAAAGAAGCGTTATCAATTAATACGGCTGGGTTTGCAGTAATATTTCTAGATACAGCTTCAAGGTTTAACGT
>JAAFHW010000009.1:27258-54740 GCA_013298525.1 Flavobacteriia bacterium | reverse complement strand
TTAATCATTTTAAATTTATTTTTTTGAATCGAATCAAAATTAAAGCATCAAATTGGTTTTTGGTCTATTGATTTTATTTGTTATTGACATTGTTATTGACAATTTTTTTGTAAAAAAATACTCTTATTTATTCGATTCTTTTATTTCAAAATAACATTTTTCACATACTAATTTAATATCTGAAAACTCCATTGATTCATCATTCCAACCATCATGCTCAACTCTTACTTTTTCACATTCATAACACCAAGCTTGAAAATCATCATCTTCATATTCAAATTCCATATCTTCATAGGTTTCAAATGCTTCTTCAAAACCATTTTTGCTATTTTTTTTTAAATGTTGACAGACAAAAGCTCGTCTTCTTCTTTCATGTTTTTCGCAATCAATATATCTTTCTTTTTCTTCACTTGCTTGATCGTTCTCAACAAGTTCATATAAAACCATAAAAATAAAATGCCTTTCTGTTTCAGGTCTATATGCTCCAATTCCGTTTAACAACTTTGTAGTTATTGAAGTGAAATCCCAACCTTCTTCCATACTACTTTCAAAAAGTCCTTGTGTTAGTTTGTCAAAACCATACTCAATTCCAAATTGTTTAACAACTTCTAAATATTGCTTAACTTTTTTTAAGGTATTCTCGTTGTCCCAAGACCATTTCCAAGTATTAGTGACTTTTGAGAATGTCCCAACTTCATGATATCGAAAATTTAGTTCTCTTTCATCATCTGAAAAAGTTACTAATCCACTTGCTTGATCATAAAACCAATTTGGATAGGAGTTTAAATCATATTTATCTGTAAGCTCTTCTTGCTTTTTTGCTAGTTGATTAAAGCAATTTGTTACAAATTCATTGTAGTTCATATTGTATTGGTTTTTAAAATTGCCATTGAACTGTTAATCAATCTCAACCACAATCGGACAATGGTCAGAATGTTTGGCTTCAGGTAAAATTACAGCTCTTGTCATTCTGTCTTTTATAGTTTCGGAAACTAAATTATAATCGATTCTCCAACCTTTATTATTTCCTCTTGCTCCTGCTCTGTAACTCCACCACGAATAATTGTGTGGTTCTTTATTGAAATGACGAAAACTATCTACAAATCCTGATTTCATAAAACCATCCAACCATTTTCTTTCTGATGGCAAAAATCCTGAAACTGTAGCATTTCTTATTGGATCATGAATGTCAATAGCTTCGTGACAAATGTTGTAATCGCCACAAATAATCAAATTTGGCACTTCTTTTTTCAAATGATTGATGTAATTTTGAAACTCATCCATGTATTGAAATTTGAAATCCAATCTATCGATATTGGTTCCTGAAGGCAAGTATAAACTCATAATGGAAACGTCATCAAAATCAACTCTAAGATTTCTTCCTTCAAAATCCATGTGTTGAATTCCGGTTCCGTAAACTATATTTTTAGGTTCTGTTTTACACAAAATAGCAACGCCAGAATATCCTTTTTTCTCAGCTGGAAAATAATATTGGAAAGGATAACCTGCTTCCGCAATTTCAAGAACAGGAATTTGATCTTCTTGAGCTTTAATTTCTTGTAAACAAATTACATCTGGATTTGCTTGTTGCAACCAATCTAAAAAACCTTTTGTTATTGCGGCTCGAATGCCATTTACATTATAGGATATGATTCTCATAATTGAATTTTATAGTTTTTCAAAAATAACTAAAAACCTGAAATCTATCTATGTTAAATCTAAAATATAAGTTTTGTTTAACCTTTTTTTGATTTCTGCATTTTTTCAAAAATCCATTCAAATAGAATTACTATCTTTGTTTCTTGCTCAATAAACAAATAACTGAATGGGTTTAGTCACTGCTAAAGAAGTTGCAAAAGCAATAAACGCTGATAAGTACGGAGTTTTCGGTACTTTTTCGGGTTGGTTGCTGATGAAAATTTTAAAAATTTCTACCTTAAATAAAATTTATGATAGAAATAAGCACATAAAAGACGTTGAGTTTTTGAATGCAATTCTAAACGATTTAGAAATTAAATTTGAAATCCCTGAAGAAGATTTTAAACGTCTTCCAAAAGATGGTGCCTATATTACTATTTCCAATCATCCACTTGGTGGAATTGACGGTATTTTGCTGTTGAAATTGATGCTTGAAAAAGAACCTAATTTCAAAATTATTGCCAATTTTTTATTACACAGAATTGAGCCAATGAAGCAATACATAATGCCGGTAAATCCTTTTGAAAATCATAAAGATGCCAAATCTAGCGTTATCGGAATTAAAGAAACGTTACGTCATTTAAGTGATGGAAAACCTTTAGGAATGTTTCCTGCTGGTGAAGTTTCTACTTATAAAGATGAAAAATTAGTAGTTGATAAAGCTTGGGAAGAAGGTGCAATTAAAGTAATTAGAAAAGCGCAAGTTCCTGTTGTTCCAATATATTTTCATGCAAAAAATAGCCGATTATTTTATTTTTTATCCAAAATTGGCGGCACACTTAGAACGGCGAAATTACCTTCGGAATTATTTTCTCAAAAAGATAGAATTATTAAAGTTCGAATTGGGAAACCAATTTCGGTTGCCGAACAAAACGAATACCAATCAATTGATGAATATTCTGAATTCTTGAGAAAGAAAACCTATATGTTGGCAAATTCTTTCAATGAAGAAAGTAAATTGTTGACGGTTCCAAATTTAAAAACACCAAAAAGTCCAAAGAAAATCGTTACACCTGCAAGTCAGGAAAAAATGATTGCTGAAGTGGAAGAATTGCGTAAAACCGATTCTAGATTTTTTCAAAGTAAGAACTATGAAGTGTTTTTTACAGAAGCCAATAAAATTCCAAATATTCTTCATGAAATTGGACGTTTGAGAGAAATCACCTTCCGTGAAGTTGGTGAAGGAACGAACGAATCTATCGATTTAGACAAATACGACAAATACTATCATCACATGTTTTTGTGGGATGAAGAGGCAAAAAAAGTTGCTGGTGCTTATAGAATGGGATTAGGTTCAGAGATTTTTCCAAAATATGGAATGGATGGTTTTTATTTGAATGATTTGTTCCGATTTGAAACTGAATTGCATGATATGATGAAGAGTTCTATCGAAATGGGACGTGCTTTTATCGTAAAAGAATACCAACAAAAACCGATGCCATTATTCTTACTTTGGCGCGGAATTATCCATACAACCTTACGTTATCCTGAACATAAATTTTTACTTGGTGGCGTAAGTATCAGTAATCAATTTACCGATTTCTCAAAGTCGTTGATGATTGAGTTTATGAAATCCAATTATTACGATCCTTACATTGCGCAATATGTGCATCCTAAAAAGGAATTTAAAGTAAAATTAAAAGATGCCGATAAGGATTTCATCTTTGATGAAGCAGAAGCCGATTTGAATAAATTTGATAAAATCATTGACGAATTAGAACCTGGAAATTTAAGATTACCGGTTTTAATCAAGAAATACATAAAGCAAAATGCACGTTTAGTTGCCTTCAATGTTGACCCATTATTCAACAACGCCATCGATGGTTTAATGTACATTCGAATTGCCGATATTCCTGAAAGCACCATGAAACCTGTAATGGAAGAATTTCAAGCCGAATTGGAAAGAAAGTTAAGCGAGAAACACGAGTAGTTTTTAATGTTCAAAATTATAAAAAAAGCTAAACTTTTCAGTTTAGCTTTTTTGTTTATTCTACATTATTCTTAACCAAAACCTTATAATCTTCCCACTCTTTTTGGGTTAGGGTTTGTATTTTTTTGTATTTCTTCCCTTTTAGATAATCCAAAATATATTTTGCTCTTGCCTCAGAATCTGGATGCGTTGAAATCCATTCTAGTGAATTTGGCATATCTTGAGCTTGTGCTAATTCATACATAAAATCTGCCATTGGCTCTGGATTGATGTCAGCTTCCAATAGATATTTTACACTTTCCATATCGGCTTCTTTTTCTAGCGTTCTGTCGTAAGCAGTTGATGACAAAGTATTCAAAATTTCTTTTAAAATTGCTCCGCCTTTTCCACCTGTTGCAGCAGAAAGAATTACTGATAATCCAATTTCTTTAGAAAGTTTTTTCATCACATGATTGTTTTGAATATGCGCAATTTCGTGACCTAAAACACCTTGCAATGCTTCTTGTTTTTTGCAATCTTCAATCAATCCGGTATAAACTACTAAGTGATTATTAGGTAAAGCAAATGCGTTTACTTCGTCTTTATCAATGATGTGAACTTTTAATGAATCACGTTCAATATTGTTGGCTTTACAAATTGGTAAAATCAATTTATCTAATGTTTTTACAATAGAATCATTTAGAATTATATCCTCAGTATCTTGAATTTGATCCCAAATTAAATCGCCAATATTATTTTCAGCAGAAGCGGTTCTTTTTTCAATTTCGAATAAAGAAACAAAGTCAATTCTTGATAATCCGAAGAACATTCCGAAGAATAAAACTAGAATAACTATTCCTTGAACTAACGTTTTATTTATCATTTGGTTTGCAGATTAAATTAGTTAAACTTCCAAAAAACCATTGTTGTACATGAATTCCTTTTCGTGTTTGAACGGCACTATAAATAGTAGAAACAAACTCTAATAAATTGAAAAAAATTACCGTAAACAAATACGCAAAATAATAATTGGTAGGTTTTTCGCCTCTAAAAATAATTGAAACAGTCCACCAAAATCCGAAGCTGTTCATGCAAAGCAAAGCCATTTGTGAAAATAAAGCTTGAAGACAATGCCATCTTACAAAGTAAGTTCCTTTTCTGTTAGCTAAATAAAAGAAAAAAGTTGCAAACAAATTAATTATTGGCAACGGCAAACCAGCAACTAAAGCTACCAAAGACATCAAATAACTATTAGATGCTTTTTCAGATTCGTGCTCTGAAGGTTTGTAGGGAAAAGTAGTATCGTATATCATAATCCTTTATATATATTCCAAATCCAATTGATTAGTACTAAAATAATTAAGGGAATCGCTATCCATTTTATTCGGATGATTTCTTCTGTTTTTTTATACCAAAAATAGAACGTTTCTTTTTTAGTAATTATATCAAATAAAATCCAAATTGGTGCAATCACCATGAGTATAGCAACAATTATTCCGAAAGGATTCATTTGAAGTGAAGCAGCAAAATTTCCTTGAAGAAAAAGTTGAACCGCACGCGTTGTACCACAAGAAGGACAAGCATAACCTGTCACATTTTTGATAATACAAACAGTTAAATGAGAACTTTCGGAATAATTTATTTTATAAAAAAGATAGGCTAAGCCAAAAAAACAAGCTATAAAAACAATAGCATATAACTTGTTTTTGGTCATGGTCTAGTATAACGAATTTTGGAAAGTTTCCATGTTTTTTTCACGAGTTGCACCCATGATTAAAAACCAATCGATAATTGCCCAAATTCCTAATCCACCACAAGTTAATAATTTTCCAATTCCCATTCCTGTATCACCAATCATGAATCTATCAATTCCTAATTGACCTCCAAGTAATGAAACAATGATACTTGTTGTTGGATCTTTAAATTGCATAGTTTGAACCATTCCCCATTTTGAATCATCAAGAGTTAATAATTTTTCTCTTACAGCCATTAAATGATGTGCTTCAAAAAATTTTGAATTACTCATCATAAACATATCTACTTTACTTGATTCCATAATTTTTGTTTTGTTGGTTATTGTTATTGATTTTTAATTTTACTAAAATATAAAATTTTAATAATAAGACGAACAATTACTACAAAAGTTACTAATAAAGTTATCCTTTATAAAACTTGATGATTTTATCGACAATAACTTGTGCTAATTTTTGATGACTTTCAAAGGTCCAACCAGCAATATGTGGCGTAAGAAGAACTTTATCTGAATCTAATAAATACTGAAAAGCTGCTGGTTTTTCAGTGTCTATAAATAAGTTTTCAAACGAAAGTTTTTCATATTCTAAAACGTCTAAACCTGCGCCGAGAACTTTTCCTGATTCTAATGCATTCACTAAATCGGTAGTTACTACATTTTTCCCTCTTGATGTATTGATAAACCAAAATGGTTTAGAAAACGAATTGATGAATTCCGTATTTACCATTTTATCGGTTTCTGGTGTCCATGGAAGGTGTAAACTCAAAACATCGGCTTGTTTTTGAAGTTCTTGCAATGAAACTTGAGTAGCGTTTTCATCGGAAACATGTTCTAAAATATCGTGACAAAGTACTTTTACATCAAATCCAAGTAGTTTTTTGGCAAAAGATTTTCCCATATTTCCATAACCAATTATTCCTACGGTTTTACCTTCTAGTTCGTAACCTCGATTGCCTTCACGAATCCATTTTCCTTGGCGAACTAACTTGTCGGCGCGATTTAATTTATTCATTAACGACAATAACATTCCGAGTGCGTGTTCGCCAACAGCATTGCTATTGCCTTCTGGAGCTGCAATTAAGTGAACTCCTTTTTCGATAGCATAATCACAATCGATGCTTTCTAAACCTGCGCCAACTCGTGCAATAAATTGTAAATTAGTTGCTTTGTCGAGAAACGTTTTGTCAATTTTAAAACGTGAACGAATTACAATTCCGTTATAGTTTTGGATTTTTGTTTCGACTTCTTCCTTGGTGGAAGTGAAATCTTCTTCGTTAGTGAAACCTGCTTGTTCAAGTTGATTCCATAATAACGGATGATTGCTGTCGATGTGGAGGATTTTTACAGTTTCGGGTTTCAAGGTTTCGGGTTTCGGGTTACTAATTTTTGAAGGTTAAATATAAAACTAATTTTTGAAACCATTAAGTTATTAAGGTTCATTAAGATGAAATATCTTTTTGAATTTTAATTATACAAAAGACAAATACAATCTAGCCCTGATTGGAGGAAATGCCGTGCATGACGTAAAGCAGGAAAATGGTTTATAAATAATGACCAAGCCATTCGCTCTAAAACCCTAAAATCAATTTAGCAATCGAAAAGTAAATTAAGATTCCACAAATATCGTTACTTGTAGTAATAAATGGTCCTGTGGCAAGTGCTGGATCGATTCCGAATTTATCTAGGATAAGCGGAATGGAAGTACCTATTAAGGATGCAATGATGATTACTGAAACCAAGGCGATGGTGACAATTACTCCTATTTTGGTTTCTACACCTAATAGAAAATGACTTCCTATAAATAATAAGGTTGCTAGAATTAATCCATTGAATAAACTCAAGGAGATTTCTTTTAACAATCGATTGAATATGGTGCCGCTGATGGTGTGATTAGCCAAACCTTGAACAATAATTGCTGATGATTGAACGCCAACATTTCCTGCCATCGCGGCAATTAGTGGTGTGAAAAAGAATAATTCTTTATGAAATTGCATCGCGCCTTGAAAACTTTCGAGCAATGTTACGCTTATAAAACCTCCAAAAAGTGCAAGGACTAACCAAGGCAAACGAGCTTTAGTAAGTTCAAGAATGCTATCATCTGCCTCTACGTCTTGAGAGATACCGGCAGCTAATTGGTAATCTTTGTCGGCTTCTTCCTTAATTACGTCAACGATGTCATCAATGGTAATTCTTCCAACCAATCGTCCCATTTCATCAACCACTGGAATGGCTTCCAAATCATATTTTTGCATGATTCGTGCTACCTCAACATTGGAAGCATTGACACGAACAGAATCTACTTTTTTGATGTAAACTTCACTAATTGGTGTTTTAGTGGAAGTGGTCAATAAATCTTTTAAAGATAATCTTCCTTTAAGACGATTTTCATCATCAACGACATATATAGAATGAACACGAGTTACATTTTCAGCTTGAATTCGCATTTCTTTTACGCAAGTTAGTACGTTCCAATTTTCGTTGACTTTTACCAACTCTTTTCCCATCAACCCTCCGGCTGTATCTTCGTCGTAACGTAATAAATCTACAATATCTTTAGCATGCTCAACGTCTTCAAGCTCAGAAATTACTTCTTCTTTTTTGCTTTGAGATAGTTCGGCAATAATATCTGCTGCGTCATCGGTGTCAAGTTCATCAAGCTCTTCAGCAATTTCTTTGGCAGAAAGTCCGCGAAGTATTTTTTCACGAACGTCGTCTTCAAGTTCGGTTAGAATTTCGGCAGTAATTTCGCTATCTAATATTTTGAAAATATAGATGGCTTCATCGGTTTCTAACTCATCAAAAATTTCGGCAATATCAGCATGGTGCAAGTCGTTCAACAAAATTTCCAACTCTTGGTCGTTCTTTTGATGAATTAACTGCTCTATTTGAACTAAAAGTTCTTTGCTGATTTTAAACTGCATTGGCCTCTATTTTTTGGGTAAGTTCAATAAATTGTTCTACCGATAATTGCTCTGGTCGAAGATCAAAAATAGTATCTTCTCTTAAATTATCGGACAAATTTAGTGATTTTAAACTGTTTCGCATAGTTTTTCTTCGCTGTTGAAAAGCAGTTTTCACTACTGTAAACAGTAATTTTTCGCTACAAGGCAAAGTATAGTTTTCTTTTCTACGCATGCGCATCACGCCCGATTTTACTTTTGGTGGTGGATCAAAAACGGTTTCGTCAACGGTAAAAAGATATTCAACATCATAAAATGCTTGGGCTAAAACCGATAAAATCCCGTAAACTTTACTTCCTTTTTTGGAACAAATTCGTTCGGCAACTTCTTTTTGGAACATGCCTGAAAACTCTGGAATTTGATTGCGATATTCTAAAGTTCTGAAAACTATTTGAGTAGAAATATTGTAAGGAAAGTTACCAATGATTGCGAATTGTTTTCCGTCAAAAACCTCGTTGATATTGTATTTCAAGAAATCTTTAGAAATGATTTTATCTTTAAGTTTTGGATAATTGGCATCAAGATACGCTACCGATTCGGTGTCGATTTCAATAACATAAGTTGTAATGGGTTTTTCCAATAAATATTTGGTCAAAACACCCATTCCTGGACCAATTTCTAAAACGTCATCATAACCTTCAAGATTTAAAGTATCGGCAATGGCTTTAGCGATAGATTCGTCTTTTAAGAAATGTTGTCCGAGGTGTTTTTTTGCTTTTACTTTTTCCATTTATGCTGAATTTATTTCAGTGTGTTGTTTGCCACGAAGGCTCTAAGTCGCTAAGGTTTTTTTTCTCGCAAAGGCACAAAGGCACGAAGCAAATTGTTTGTTTTTTATATCCAAGGATATTTATTCTTTTTTGTAACGGTTTCAATTGTATGAATACTCCAAACTAATAATCCAGGTTTTCCTATTTTTAATAATCTTTCATCGGATACTTCATTTTTATTAGCCCAAAGAATCCAATTTTTAACTAAAAATCCCCAAGAAATCCATCCTGAAATAAATGAAATTATAACATTTCGGAAAAAAGAAAACTGAGTAAATTCTGCAAGCCCAAAAAACACAACAATCATTATTATTGATACAGGAAAATTAACAGTTAATTGTCCTTTTAAAAGAATATCAAAATCTGTAAGTCGTTTTTTAAAATTATTAGCATCCATAATTACAGTTTTCTTTCAGAAATTATTGTCATAAAATATTCATATCTTTTTTAATATTATTATTTAAAGAGATTAACAGCTTCTTATGAATAAAGTTATAAATTCTACGTCTTTCCCGCGCAGGCGGGAATCCATTTTTACAAAATTATTTAATCATACCAATCAATTGCTAAATCTTTCCAATCTTGATTTTCTTCTTCAATTAAATTTATTTTCCATTGTCGGTTCCATTTTTTTAATTGCTTTTCTCTTGCAATTGCATCTTTAATAAATCCAAATGCTTCAAAATAAACCAATTTGTCAACATTGTATTTTGAAGTAAAACCCGGATTGATTTTATTCTTATGTTCAAAAACTCTTCTTTCTAAATCATTAGTAACTCCTATGTAGAGTGTTCCGTTTTTTTGACTTGCCAAGATATAAATGTAATACTGATTTAAGTTATTATACATATCTCTTTATTTTGGATTTCCGCCTGCGCGGAAAAGACGCAGCATAATCTAAAAACTAATTCGTCTGAAAAAACTCCGAGATCATTTCCAACTCCGTTCTGAAAGCTAACATTTTGTCCCCAAAAAGTCGTGCTCCTTCTTCTCTTAATCTTGGCGCATCTTCATCGTAATAGCGTTGCAAAGTTTCCTTACTATCAGTAGTGTATTGAATGGCGTAGGTTGTTCCGCCCATTTCTTCTTCAACTAAAACTTTTACCATTCTAGCCGAAGAGAATTTTCCAGTGGCAAGAACGTCATTTATGTGTTTGGTTTGCATCCAATTCATCCATTGATTGTGGACGCTTTCATGGATGTTTACTGTTACGTTGTATAATATCATATGATAATAAATTGCTATTTTTAATTACTGCTATCTAAATACTAAATTGAATCGCCTCGAAGTTTCCTGTATTTTTTCTGCGAAGTTACATAGTGAATACTGTCTTCATGTTTAGTGATAACTTCTTCATAAAGTGGTTTTGCTTTTTCAATATCATTCAACTGATTGTAAATTTCGGCAGAATAAAATAAGGCCTCATCTATATAGATACATTCTTTAAAATTATCTAAAATCAACTTATAATTTGCCAAAGCAGCATTAGTATCGCCTAATTCTTCATAGATTTTTCCAATTCTTAATAAGGTTACTGGTTCAATGGCATCGCCTTTATTTTCTTTTAAAATAGCTTGGAAAGCAGTTAGTGCATCTTGCTTTTTCTCTTGATATAATAAAAAATCGGCGCGAGCAAATTTCTTTAAAGCCACCTGGGTGGAATCTTCTACAGTGTTATCCGAAATTAAAAGAAATAAATCTAAAGCGTCATTAGCAATCAACTGGGTTGAAGCCGATTTTAAAACTTTCAATTGGTGTTCTGCCCATTTAAAGTCAGCTTTAAAATAACTAGTTTTGGCTGTTTTTAGGCTTGCTTCTTGTCCAATAGGACTATTATTAGCATCATTCTCAATTTGCGAATAATAAATTAAGGCTTGATTGAATTTTTCTTCAAATAATAAAATATCTGCTAGCTCCATTTTAACTTCTGCCAATTGATCTCTATTCAATGGCATTTCTAAAACGTTCTTCAAAATGATTTTTCCAGTTTCTGCATCTTTCATGTTAAATGTCACAAAATGTGCTTTAATTTTCAAAAGAGATAAAGAAAACGGACTAACACCAAACTCCTTTATCAAATTATCCAATTCAAGATTAATTGCTGGATAATCTTTAGGAAGCGCTTTATCAATTTTCATTTCCATTAAATAGGAATGTGATTGAATTTGCAAATCCAAATCTTTAGTGTTTTCTAATACAAATCCTAATATTTCTTTTGCCGCTTCTTGATCATTTTCTTCAATAGCTAATTGACCTAAATTTACAATGTTTGAAAAAGATTCTGGATTTCTTTTGTAAATGGCTTTTTCTTGAATAAAAGCTTTTCCATACTCCTTTTGTTGAACATAAAACCAACTCAAAAATTCATTCCAAAATATATCTTGATTTTTTTGAATTCTAATTAATAAAGCTTTTTTCAAAGCATCGTTAAAAGTTACATCTGTTTCTTCTGTTGTAAATCGAGATAACTGATTTTGAATCATAATCAAGTTTTGAGGATTGGTATATGCTTCTGTCAAGAACATATCAATCATCTTGTCTGTTTCGCCTTTCTGACCATAAAGCAAAGCCATTTGGAAATTAAAATTGAACTTAGGTTCCAACGAAACTGCTGTTTGATAAGCCAATAAAGCATAATCCACCAAAGCTTTTCTATCAAAAACATAAGCTATTTGATACACCTCACTTGGATTCTTTTTAATTTTATCAATAGCTTGATCGTAATACTTGTTGGCCTTTTCTTGATTTTTTTGGAGCTGATAATTATACCCTAATTCAACTAAGAAATTGCCTTGTTTGTATTTGTCTAATCGTTCCTGAATAGCTTTTTCTGCCTTATCAAATTGTTGTAACTGCTGATAACATTCTACTGCTTTCTGAAAATAATTGAAATTATTAGGCTGTGCTTTTAGCAGTTCTTCATAACTTACCAAAGCCTTTTCAAACTCACCTCTATCAAAGTAGTTTAGCGCCAATTGTTCGTTTTGACAATGAACAAGTAGTGAAAAGAATATAAATAATAAAGCAATGATTTTTTTCATTTAATAATCAATTTCTGAATCAGTGGTTAAATCTTCAAGTTTTATTAATTTTTCAACTTTTATGCTTTTCCAAGTTGTTTTTGGATTACTTTCTTCAAATTCGTTCATTCCTGTAATCAGTTCTTTCTTTTTTGATAGAAAATTAATACTCACCGAATTACTTTCACCTGTTGACCTGTGGAAACTATCTGAATCATATCCTATTAAAACAAAACTATTTTCTTGAAATCTAAATTTGTATGTTCTATCGGTTACAAACCAACTTCCACAACTTAACCAATAATGTAATTCTATATTAAGAACACCATTTTTAATTTCAATTCCGCCATTCTCCATAAATGGATCATCCAAACAAGGACTTTCTGAATCATCTTGCGAAGGAATAAATTTTTTATTGATACTTTTCAAAACATATTTTGAATCTGTTTTAAATAAAACCAACAAAAACCTTGGATTGACATTCAACGTGTCTTTTCCAAAACCTTCGTTTAAAATAATATTTTCTGTTGCAGTGTTTTCAATGACAAATGCAATATCAATCATTTTATCTTTATTCAAATCGCCTTCTGACTTTGCAATAATCTTCCATTTTCTAGGAATAAAGTCAGTAATTAACTTTCCTTCTTTAGGAATAATTGGCTGGTTATTTTGTGAATTCACAAGGGTAACTGAAGCCAAAAAGAATAAATATAATAATTGTTTCATCAAATACCTTTAAAAAACAATGTACTAAAGTAACACATTTTGTGCCAATTTAGTACATTATTTATATAAGATTAACTTTTAGTTAATAATGTCAAATCCTGTGTATTTACGCAACACTTCTGGAACTACAATTCCTTCTGGTGTTTGGTAATTTTCTAAAATTCCAGCTAAAACTCTTGGTAATGCTAGCGAACTTCCGTTCAACGTATGTGCCAATTGATTTTTTCCGTCTTTATCTTTAAATCTTAATTTCAAACGATTCGCTTGAAAAGTTTCAAAATTAGAAACTGATGAAATTTCTAACCATCTGTCTTGAGCCGTTGAAAACACTTCAAAATCGTAAGTTAATGCTGAAGCAAAACTCATATCACCACCACAAAGGCGTAAAATTCTGTAAGGCAATTTCAATTCACGCATAATATCTTTTACGTGCTCTACCATTTCATCCAATGCTTCATAAGATTTCTCAGGATGTTCCACACGTACTATTTCTACTTTATCAAATTGATGTAAACGATTCAATCCACGAACGTGTGCGCCATACGAACCTGCTTCTCTACGGAAACATGGTGTATAACCTGTACATTTTACTGGTAATTCGTTTTCAGACAAAATTACATCTCTAAAAATATTAGTCACCGGAACCTCTGCTGTTGGAATTAAATACAAATCATCAGTTGCATCATGATACATCTGACCATCTTTATCAGGCAATTGTCCCGTCCCATAAGCAGACGCTTCGTTTACTAAATGAGGTACCTGATATTCAAGATAACCTGCATCAGTATTTTTATCTAAGAAATAGGTGATTAAAGCACGTTGTAATTTTGCTCCTTTTCCTTTATAAACAGGAAATCCTGCACCTGTAATTTTATTTCCTAATTCAAAATCGATGATGTCATATTTTTTTACCAATTCCCAATGTGGTAAAGCGCCTTCATGCAATTTAGGAACATCGCCTTCTTCATAAACATTTAAGTTTTCTTCAGGAGTTTTCCCTTCAGGAACAATAGCCGCTGGAAGATTAGGTAATAAATATAGTTTCTGAGTAATTTCATTTGCTAAAGCGTCCACTTTTTCAGACAACTCTTTTCCAAGCTCTCTCAATTGAACCGTCTTTTGCTTTAAAATTTCAGCTTTAGATTTCTCACCATTCTTCATCATTTCACCAATATCTTTAGATAATTTATTGGATTCGGCAAGAGTGTTTTCTAAATCGGATTGAGTACTTCTTCTCAATTCGTCTGATTGAATAATTTCATCCACAATGGTTTTGGCATCCATGTGTTTTTTGGCTAAAGCTTTAACAACTTTCTCTTGATTTTCTCTAATAAATGCTATCTGTAACATGACTTAAATTTTATAAGATTGCAAATTTAAGGAATTGATTTCTATTAATAGAATATTACAATGAGTTTCTATTATTGTATGTAAAGTCATCTATTTTAAGAACTTAATTCTATTTTTAGTAAAACTTTACAAATTGTAAAACCAAAAAATTACTATATTCGCAAAAAATTGTTAATTCAAATGAGAAAAACCTACTTACTTCTAAGTCTTCTTTTAGTTTTCTTTTCTTTCGCCCAAAAAGAACAAGAGGAACTAAATGAAATTGTTAATGCTGAAATGAAATCGGCTTCTAACCTTATGGCGGTTGCTGTAAATCCGAACACTCTTAATTACGATGTAACTTACCATAAATTAGAGTTAACAATAGATCCTGCTGTATATTTTATCTCGGGAAAAGTTACAACAACCTATACGGCTCTTGCTAATATGAATACTGTTACTTTCGATTTAGCAACAGAAATGGTAGTAACTTCTGTGAAAATTGGAACTAACAATTTAACGTTTGTACAAAACCCTTCAGACGAATTAATAATCACTTTGCCAAGTACTCAAACAACTGGAACTCCTGCAACAATTGAAATCATTTATTCTGGTGCTCCTCCAAGTGGTGGATTTGGTTCATTTGCAGCAACAGTACATAACGGCACACCTGTACTTTGGACATTATCAGAACCATTTGGCGCTAGAGATTGGTGGCCGTGTAAACAAGATTTAAATGACAAAATTAACAGTATCGATGTGTTTATAACTGCTCCTTCTCAATATGTCGCTGTTGCTAATGGTTTAGAACAATCTCAAGTTGTAAATGGCGCAAACAAAACAACTCATTTTCATCACAATTACCCAATTCCTGCTTACTTAATATGTATTGCAGCTACAGATTATACTATTTACACACAAACTGCTGGAACAGCTCCTAATACTTTCCCTATAGTAAACTACATTTACCCTGAAACCTTTACTCCAACAGTTCAAACACAATTAAATCAAACTCCGCTGATAATGAATTTTTTCAGCTCTACTTTTGAAATATATCCTTTTCATTTAGAAAAATACGGACATGCACAATTCGGCTGGGGTGGCGGAATGGAACATACAACAGTTTCTTTCATGAACAACTTTAGTAGAGGATTAATTGCTCATGAACTAGCACACCAATGGTTTGGTGATAAAGTAACCTGCGGAACTTGGAAAGACATATGGTTGAATGAGGGTTTTGCAACTTATCTTGCATCCTTAGTAATTGAAAATTTCGATGGAAACGCAGCATTCATTACCGACAAAACAAACATGATAAACAGCATTACTTCACAACTTGGTGGTGCAGTTTATCTAACAGATACTGAGGCTCTAAATGTAGGACGTATCTTCAGTTCAAGATTATCATACAACAAAGGCGCGATGGTTTTAAACATGTTGCGACTAAAAATGGGTGATACAATGTTCTTTCAAGCTTTAAGAAATTATCTAGCTGACACTAATTTAGCATTTAAATATGCCGTAACTAGCGATTTAAAATCTCATTTAGAAGCCGTTTATGGAAGTAGTTTAACTGAATTTTTTAATGATTGGGTTTTTAATCAAGGATATCCAACTTATAATATTACTGCACAAAATTGGGGTGCTGGGCAAGCTAAGATTACTGTAAGCCAAACACAATCTCACAGTAGTGTTTCGTTCTTTGAAATGCCAATTCCAATAAGATTAACTGGCACTGGAGGGCAAACATTTGAAACAATTTTAGAAAATACAACCAATAATCAAGAGTTTATCATATCGGTTCCTTTCCCCATTACCAATGTAGTTTTTGACCCAGAGAAAGATATAATCTCTAAAAACAACACGGTAACATTAGGTAATGAAAATTTCAATTTAGAAAAAGCTATTGTTCTTTACCCAAATCCTGTGTCAAATGAATTACACATACAAATACCAAGTAATATTTCTATAGAAAAAGTAACCATTTTTAATAATTTAGGACAAAAAGTTATCGAAAATAATACTGCCAATTTTTCTGTAAGCCAATTATCATCTGGTGTACATTTCGTTCAAATTCAAACATCTGAAGGGACATTTCATAAAAAAATTATAAAAAATTAGACATAAACAACATATTTAGTAAAAAGTAAGGTGAAAACCTTACTTTTGCTTTTTTTATAACAATACAGAATTTAAAAATGGAATTTGTAATTAAACTTTCTCAGTTTTTACTGAGCTTATCAATACTTATTGTTCTTCACGAATTAGGACACTTTATACCTGCCAAACTATTCAAAACAAGAGTTGAAAAATTCTATCTTTTCTTTGATGTAAAGTATTCATTACTTAAAAGGAAAATTGGCGAAACAGAATACGGAATTGGCTGGCTACCTTTAGGTGGTTATGTAAAAATTGCTGGAATGATTGATGAAAGCATGGATACAGAACAAATGCAAGGTGAACCTCAACCATGGGAATTTCGTTCAAAACCAGCATGGCAACGTTTAATAATAATGCTTGGTGGTGTAACAGTAAACTTCATCCTAGCTTTCATAATATACATTGGGATGACTTTCTTCTATGGCGATCAATACATAGCAACATCTGATGTAAAAAATGGTGTTTGGGTAAACAATCCAGTATTAGAAAAAGCAGGAATAAAAACAGGTGACAAGATTATATCAATTGATGGAAATTCTGTTGATAAATTTCACGAAATCAATCAAAAATTACTTTTAGCGAAAGATGTTGTTGTTGAACGTGAGGGAAAACAAGAAACAATAAAATTACCAATAAATTTTATCGATCAATTAATGAAGTCCGAAAGAGCTACATTAATCAATTTACGTGTCCCATTTGTAATTGGCGCTATTCCTAAAGAATCACCAAATAAAGACATATTAAAAACGAAAGATTTAATTGTAAGCTTTAACGGTAATCAAGTTAAATATGCTGACGAGTTAATAGAGTTAGCAAAAAAATTTAAAGGAAAATCCGTTCCTGCAATTGTCAAAAGAGATGGGAAAGATGTTGCTGTCAATTTAAAAATCAATGATAGTGCTAAATTTGTGGTACAGCAAGCTATGTTGCCTTATGATAATTTAGAAAAGTTAGGTTTATACAAAGTAAACAAACAAGAATATGGTTTCTTCGAATCATTTCCTGTTGGAATACAAAAAGGAGCTGAGCAATTATCTAGCTACGGAAAACAACTGAAAGCAATATTCACTCCTAGTACTGGAGCATACAAAGGAGTTGGAGGTTTTGGAGCAATCTTCAATATTTTCCCATCATCATGGAGTTGGGAAGCATTTTGGGGCATTACTGCTTTATTATCAATAATGCTTGGTGTAATGAATTTATTACCTATTCCGGCGTTAGATGGAGGTCATGTTATGTTCTTATTATACGAAATGATATCAGGGAAAAAACCAAGTGATAAATTTATGGAAAAAGCACAACTTGTTGGTTTTATATTGCTTATCAGCTTGTTAGTGTTTGCAAATGGTAACGACATTTACAAAGCAATCGTAGGAAAATAAAAAAAATAAAAAAATTATTCTTTTTTGTTTGCAAAAAATAAAAAACGCTTTATATTTGCAACCGCTTAGCAGATAAAAAATATCTTTTTATTCTTGATTAGCCACAAAAAAGTTCTTAAAAAAATTAAAAATATACAGTTTCCTTCTTAGCTCAGTTGGTTAGAGCATCTGACTGTTAATCAGAGGGTCCTTGGTTCGAGCCCAAGAGAGGGAGCTTTTTAAAAGTCTAACAGAAATGTTAGACTTTTTTTGTTTAAAAAAAACCTATCAAATGTTTTCTGTTTATATTTTACATTCTATTAAACTCAATAAATTTTACATAGGTTTTACATCAAACTTCGATTTAAGACTACATTTCCATTTTAATTCAGAAAACAGAAAGTTTACACATAATGCTAATGACTGGACTCTCTTTTTAAAAATTGATTGCGAAAATAAAAATCAAGCATTACATATCGAAAAGCATATTAAAAAAATGAAAAGTAAAATTTATATTCAGAACCTAATTAAATAGCCTGAAATTATTCAAAAACTCTTGTTCAATTACAAAAACTGTTAATCAGAGTCCCGAAAGCTTTCGGGATTGATTCTCCCGATAGCTATCGGGACAAGA
Organism: Flavobacteriia bacterium; assembly: GCA_013298525.1. Lineage (GTDB taxonomy): Bacteria > Bacteroidota > Bacteroidia > Flavobacteriales > Flavobacteriaceae > Flavobacterium. Next base: position 36,419 of record JAAFHW010000009.1, on the reverse strand, counting down.
GAGGGAGCTTTTTAAAGCCTTTACATTTTTGTAGAGGCTTTTTTTATTCCTATAGATTACCAATTTCTTTCAAATCATACCAAAAAATCAAAACCAAATTGGTAGCTATATCAAGATTTTTTGTGATATTTACTTTTTCTAACTATCAAATTCTTTTCATCATGAAGAAAATTCGTATCCCAATACTTTTGATTATAGTTATGCTTTCTTTTGTTTGTTGTAAAAAAAGCAAACCAGAGACCGAAAACAATGAACTTATTGATGACCATCCTGTGTGGATAATGCAAAGTAATATCTATGAGGTTAATGTTAGACAATATACTCCAGAAGGCACTCTAAATGCTTTTGCTAAACATCTTGACCGACTCAAAGCAATGGGAGTTGAAACTATTTGGTTCATGCCTATAAATCCAATTAGTAAAGTAGATAGAAAAGGTTCTTTAGGAAGTTACTATGCAGTTTCCGATTTTACTTCTATTAATCCAGAATTTGGCACATTAGAAGATTTTAAAAATGTAGTGAAAGCAATTCATGATAGAGGAATGAAAGTCATTATTGATTGGGTTCCTAATCATACTGGAGCAGACCATCGTTGGTTAAAACAACATCCCGATTTTTATGTAAAAGATAGTACAGGAAAAGCAGCAGTAGCTTTTGATTGGGCTGACGTTAGACAATTAGATTTTAAAAATCCGGTCTTACAAGATAGTATGGTAGCAGCTATGAAATTTTGGATAAAAGACACAGACATTGATGGATTTCGATGTGATGTTGCCTGGAATGTTCCAGCTAATTTTTGGAAAAAATCCATTCCACAATTGAAAAAAATGAAGAATGTTTTTATGCTTGCAGAAGGTGATAGCACATATCTTCCAAAAAGTGGTTTTGACGCAGTGTATCCTTGGCACATGTTCAAAATGATGGAAAAAGTGGCCAAAGGAAAAAGACCTGCGTTTAGTTTAGACAGTATCAACAAGGAGAATGAAACTCGTTATCCAAAGAATACCATCCAAATGTACTTCACAAGCAATCACGATGAAAACAGTTGGAATCATGCTGATTATGGAACTTTTCCAAATGACGTACATGCGCCTTTTGCAGTATTTACTCAAACAATGAAAAATTCGGTTCCACTTATTTACAGCGGACAAGAAGAACCTACGTTAAGAGCATTAAAGTTTTTTGACAAAGATCCGATGGAATTTAAAAATCTTAAAAGAGAGAAATTCTACAAAGCATTACTTCATCTAAGAAAAAGAAATATAGCGCTCTCTGCAAATGCATCCTTCAAAAAAGTTGATGTAGGAGATAAAAATGTGATTTATGCTTATACCAGAGAAAAAGACAACAAAAAAATCCTTGTTATTTTAAATTTTTCTGATAAAGAGCAAAGTATCAAAATTTCTGATAAAACACTATTAGGAAAAGCTCATAATGTTTTTAACGAAAAAGAAGAAACCTTAACTAATAATGAGAGAAAAATAAAGCCTTGGGGTTATGAGGTTTATGAATACTAACACATAGCTAATTTTCAAGAGTGTGTAACATTTCATTCAAAATGATTACTAATAAATAGTTACTTATACTAAACAAACTAAAATTAAATTAAAATATGAAAAACATCAAAATCTCTCTTCTTGCAGCAACCGTGCTTTTAGCATCTTGTAGCAAAAAAGAAGAATTGGTATCAGGTATTACCAAAAAGAATATGGATACCTTAGTGAAACCTGGCGATAACTTCGACCGTTTCGTTAATGGAACTTGGGCAAAAAACAACAAAATTCCTGCAGATAAAGCATCGTATGGTGCTTTTGATATGCTGTATGACAAATCGCAAAAAGACGTTAAAGCTATCATTGAAGAAGCTTCTAAAGGAAGTTTTTCTGAAGGTTCAGACGAGCAAAAAATTGGAGACTACTACAGCTCTTATACAAATCGTAAAGACCGTGATGCAAAAGGCGTAACTCCTATTCAATCGGAATTAAAAGCTATTGATGCTATTGCAAATTATACGGACTTAGCAACCTATTTCGGAAAAGCTAACAGAACTGGAGTATCAATTCCTTTTTCAGTTGCTGTTACTGAAGATTTTAAAGATCCAAAAAAATACACTTTAATGACTTGGCAAGGTGGTTTAGGACTTCCTGAAAGAGAATACTACCTACAGAACGATGCCAAAATGTCGGACATTCGTAAGAAATATGTAGCACATATCGAAAAAATGTGGCAACTAGTTGGATTACCAAATGGCGCTGAAAGTGCAGCTAAAGTTATGGCTTTAGAAACTACTTTGGCAACCAACCATATGAAAAAAGAAGACACTCGTAACACAGCAGCGCTTTACAACAAATATGCTTTAACCGATTTAAAATCGTTAATGCCAGATTTTGATTGGACTGCTATGTTAAAAAATGCTGGTGTTGCTAACGAAAAAAATATTGTAATTGCTCAAGTAGCTTACACAAAAAGTTTAAACAATATCATTAAAAATACACCTATTGATACTTGGAAAACATATTTAAAATGGAGTTTAATTAACAACACTGCTGGTTACTTAAACACTGCTTTAGACAAACAAAACTTCGAATTCTACGGCAAAACATTATACGGAACCGAGCAACAAGAAGAAGATTGGAAAAGAGCGGTTAGTGCTGTAAATGGTGGTTTGGGAGAAATTGTTGGTAAAGTATATGTAAAAAAACACTTTACTCCAGAAGCTAAAGAACGTATGACGGCTATGGTGAAAAACTTACTTAAAGCTTACGCAGCAAGCATCAAAGAATTGGATTGGATGAGTGCTAATACCAAAAAAGAAGCTCTTGCTAAAGTAGATAAATTCATGATTAAAATTGGATATCCAGACAAATGGAGAGACTACTCTGCATTAAAAGTTGCTAAAAACGATTTGTACGGAAATGCAACTAGAGCTACAGAATTTGAATACAACCGTATGCTAAACAAATTAGGAAAACCAGTGGATAGAGCAGAATGGGGAATGACACCTCAAACAGTAAATGCTTACTACAACCCTACGCTTAACGAAATTGTTTTCCCAGCGGCAATTCTTCAACCACCTTTCTTTAATTTAGCGGCTGATGATGCTGTAAATTATGGTGGAATTGGAGCTGTAATTGGACACGAAATCGGACACGGATTCGACGATCAAGGAAGTACTTTTGATGGTGAAGGTGTAATGAGAAATTGGTGGACTCCACAAGATTTAACAGCATTTCAAACAAGAACAAAAGCGCTTGTTGACCAATACAACAGCTTTAAAGCATTCCCAGATTTAAACCTTAACGGAAGCTTTACACTTGGTGAAAACATTGGTGACTTAGGTGGATTGAGCATCGCTCTTAAAGCTTACAAAATGTCGCTAAACGGAAAAGAAGCTCCTAAAATGGATGGTTACACTGGAATTCAAAGAGTGTTCCTTGGTTGGGGACAAGTTTGGTTAGACAAAACTCGTGAAGAAGCCTTGAGAAGTCAAGTAGCTTCCGACCCACATTCACCTGCTAAATTTAGAATTAATGGTGTCGTTAGAAACATCCCTGAATTCTACGAAGCATTCAACGTAAAAGCAACAGATTCACTTTATTTAGCTCCAGAAAAAAGAGTTAAAATTTGGTAATCAAATTCAAATCAATAATCAAACCCAGCAGCAATGTTGGGTTTTTTTAGCCTTAATTTCTGATAAGGAAATTTAAAAAATGGTAACAACTAAATTCACTATTTTTGTTTTGCAAACACTTCAACACAATCAAAAAATGAAAAAATCAATTCTAATAATGGCATTGGCACTCCCAATTACACTAATGAGTCAAAACAAAATGCAATATCCAACTACAAAAAAAGGTCAAGTAACCGATACTTATTTCGATACCAAAGTAGCCGATCCTTACCGTTGGCTTGAAGATGATAGGTCGGAAGAAACGGGTTCGTGGGTAAAAGAACAAAACCGTCTTACATATGATTATCTTAGTAAAATTCCCTATCGTGATGCCCTAAAATCAAGACTTGAAAAACTATGGAACTACGAAAAAATAAGTGCGCCTTTCAAAGAAGGTAACTTTACGTATTACTATAAAAACAACGGACTTCAAAACCAATCAGTACTTTACAGAAAAGATGCCAAAGGAGAAGAAAGCGTATTTCTTGACCCAAATACTTTTTCTAAAGACGGAACCTCATCGCTAGGCGGAGTCGATTTCTCTGAAGATGGTTCTAAAGTAGCCTACTCTATTTCTGAAGGCGGAAGTGATTGGAGAAAAGTAATCGTTATGGATGCCGTTACCAAAAAAATATTGGAACCAACTTTGGAAGATATTAAATTCAGTGGCGTATCTTGGAAAGGAAACGAAGGCTTTTATTATTCAAGTTATGACAAACCAGATGGAAGCGAACTTTCGGCAAAAACCGACCAACACAAATTGTATTACCACAAAGTAGGAACACGTCAAAAAGACGATAAAGTAATTTTTGGCTTAGACCAAAAAAGAAGATATGTTGGTGGTTATGTAACAGAAGACAATCATTATTTAGTGATTACAGCTTCTACCTCTACTTACGGAAATGAATTGTACATTCAGGATTTAACCAAACTAAATAGTCCGATTGTAACTATTGTAGATAATTTCAATAGCGATAATTCTATCATCGACAACAAAGGTTCTAAATTGTTTATTGCTACCGATTTAAATGCTCCAAACACACGCGTTGTAACCGTTGATGTTAGCAATCCGAAGCCTGAAAATTGGAAAGAACTTATTCCAGAAACCGAGAATGTTCTTAATGTTTCAACAGGAAGTGGTTATCTTTTTGCCAACTACATGATTGATGCTGTTTCGGCAATCAAACAATACGATTATTCTGGAAAATTAGTAAGAAACATCCAACTTCCAGGAATAGGAACAGCTGGTGGTTTTGGCGGTAAAAAAACGGAAAAGGTACTTTATTATTCTTTTACAAATTATACTACACCGGTTTCAACGTATTCATTTGACCCAAAATCTGGTGATTCTAAAGTATATCAAACACCTAAAATTGATTTCAATTCCAACGATTACGAATCTAAACAAGTGTTTTATACTTCCAAAGATGGTACAAAAATCCCAATGATTATTACCCACAAAAAAGGATTAAAGTTAGATGGTAAAAACCCAACTATTCTTTATGGATATGGGGGTTTTAATATTAGTTTGACACCAAGTTTTAGTATTTCAAATGCCGTTTGGATGGAAAATGGTGGTATTTATGCTGTAGCCAACCTTCGTGGTGGTGGCGAATACGGAAAAAAATGGCACGTAGCCGGAACTAAAATGCAAAAGCAAAATGTATTCAACGATTTCATTGCTGCGGCAGAATATCTAATCTCAGAAAAATATACTTCTTCTGATTTCCTAGCCATTCGTGGTGGTTCTAATGGCGGATTGCTAGTAGGCGCAACCATGACGCAAAGACCAGATTTAATGAAAGTAGCACTACCAGCAGTTGGTGTAATGGACATGTTACGTTACCATACATTTACTGCAGGAGCAGGTTGGGCATACGATTATGGAACAGCCGAAGATAGTAAAGAAATGTTCGAATACATTAAAGGCTATTCACCAGTACACAATGTAAAACCAAATACCAAATATCCTGCAACTATGGTAACTACTGGCGACCATGATGACAGAGTAGTTCCGGCACACAGTTTCAAATTTGCTGCCGAGTTGCAAGACAAACAAGCCGGTGACAATCCAACATTAATAAGAATAGACATAAACGCCGGACACGGAGCTGGAAAATCAGTAGCAGCATCCATCCAAGAAAGTGTAGATATTATGGCCTTCACACTATACAATATGGGAATAACAAAACTTCCTTAATTAGTATTCAGTAATCAGTTCTCAGTGTTCAGTATTTATGTTAACTGAACACTAAGAACTTATAAAACTAAATGTCTTTTTTAGATTTCTCCTCCTCTGGAGGAGTGGCTGAAAGCCGAGGTGGCTTTTGATTTTCTTAAATAAAACATCATTCTAAAAATCAGAAAACACTCAAAAATGAAATCAATTACACTAACTTAGTGCTCAACACTGAACACTGATTAAACTATATCTTTTTTAGATTTCTCCTCCTTTGGAGGAGTGGCTGAAAGCCGAGGTGGCTTTTGAATTTCTTAGATAAAACATCATTCTAAAAATCAGAAAACACTCAAAATGAAATTAATCACACTAACTTAGTGCTCAACACTGAACACTGAACACTGAACACTAAACCCTACTCCTTCTTAGGCAAAGGCGCACCAACAGCAACAGAACAAACATGGCCTTCTTGACCGTGTGGCGGATTCATTCCTGGAGCCGTTTCTACTGGAGCTGCAATGGTTGCAGGTAGGTTATTATTTGTAGTTGTAATTTTAGCACCATTTTGAGTTACCGTTCCTGGAGTTGAACCAGCAGAAGTAATAGTTGCCGATTGTGTTGAAGCCGTTGTAGTTTTTGCTGGAGCCGAATTCAATGGAGCACCAACAGCAACATCACAACGATGTCCTGGTTGACCATGTGCTGGATTCATTCCTTTTCCAACTTTTACAGGTTGAGCCGTTGTTGGTGCTACCATGCCATTTGGTGTAGTCATCATAGGTGCACCAGGTTGTGCAGCAGCAGTTGATGGCGTTGTAGGCTCAGCAGTTGGACCTTTAAAATCATCCGAAAAGGCAGAGGTTTCTGGATTAGTAGAAACTACATTAGTTTCCTCCTCCTGCTTACAAGAAACAAATCCTAAAGCCACTAAAACTATACATGATACTATATTCTTCATAACAATTCTTTTTTTTGATAACATCAAATATACAAGTTTTATAAAACAAAACAACAAACTGGCTGTCATTTTAAAAAATTCTAATCGCTACTCCAACTAAAAAATCACTACATTTATACCTCCTAAAATAATACTATGTCTTTCGCCAAATACACGCTGCTGCTTTTGTCATTACTTGTACTTACCTCAAGTTGCAACCAATCGCAGTCTAAGGAAAATAAGCCAACAAAAGTCAAAGTAGACACTGTCAAAGTAGCCAAAGTCATCACTTTAGATACCGTCGATTATCAAAAAAGAATGGTAGCATTAAGCAATGGCGACACCACAGGAAAATGGCCAGTAAAAACCGTACATCCTTTGCCTGGAGCACTTTTGCCCTACAAACGTATCATCGCTTTTTACGGAAACCTCTATTCTAAACGAATGGGAATATTAGGCGAACTTCCTAAAACAGAAATGCTCAACAAACTAAAAGAAGAAGTAGCGCTTTGGAAAGCAGCCGATTCTACTGTAGAAACTGTACCTGCGTTGCATTATATTGCTGTTACCGCTCAAGGCAAAAATAGTAGCGGTAGCAACTACCGACTAAGAATGCCGTTCAAACAAATTGATACCGTGATGGCCTGGGCAAAAGAAATTGATGCCTTAGTTTTTCTAGACGTTCAAGTGGGACACAGCACCGTAAAAGAAGAAATTGCAACACTAACCGATTATTTAAAACTTCCCAACGTTCACTTAGGTATTGATCCTGAATTTTCTATGAAAGGTGGCGAAGTTCCTGGTGCCAAAATTGGAACCATGTCGGCAACCGATATCAATGATGCTATAGATTTTCTTACTACTCTAGTTACAGAAAACAACCTACCACCAAAAGTATTGGTAGTACATCGTTTTACCAAAAAAATGATTACCGACTACGACCAAATAAAACCAACTGCACAAGTACAAGTAGTAATTGACATGGACGGATTTGGTAGCAAAGAATTAAAAAAAGCCACTTGGATGCGAACCATCTACCCAGAACCAGTGCAATTCACAGGCTTCAAACTCTTCTACAAAAACGACAACGAAGGCAACGCCACAATGTACACACCACAAGAATTACTTCAATTCACACCAAAACCGATTTATATACAATACCAATAAAAAATACTTCCTCAGCATTCTTCTCCTTAGGAGGAGTGTCCGAAGGACAAGCAGGAAAACACTACCTTTTTAAAAACCTCTAACGAAAGTTGGAGGTTTTTTTTGTTTTTATGATTTTCTTCAAATATTGATTTACTATCTCATAACATTGTTAACAACTAATATTGTATTGCATACAATTGTAGGCAGGTCAATTGTAGGCGCAAAACTAATTTTATAAACTATGAATATTAAAGAAAAATTTGGGTAAAAAGTCAAATCTCAAAGAGAGTAAAGTAGAAAACAAAATTTTTAATATTGAACCAATAGAAAATGTATTAAATTCTAAATAAAATAAGAATGGCTATAATAATCCCAAAAAAAGAAATTATAATCTTTGATTTTAATGATTTTTGTAAAAAATTCAATTTAAAAACAAAAAAAAATGCCGGAGAAAATGGTACTGATGAAGAATTAATTATTGAAGAATTAAAAAATATTAAAAGTGAAAAATGGATGGTACATTTTACCAACAATAAATATGATGGATATTTTACACTATTCTTAATTGAATGAACTTCTTAAAAACATCAATAATAAAATTCTTTTATACGATAACCCAACCTTACTAATGATTCTTCTATTAAGAGATTTTTAAAGTTTATATTTCTTTGATACCTAAAGATTTAAAAAAATTAAAAGTGCCGTCATACATAAAAGTTGGTCTGGTTATATCTTCATTATTCCCTTCAGGTATATAAATAATCATACCTTGTCTAGCTCTTGTTAGTAATACTCTATAAGAGTTTATTAAATATTTAATTCTTTCTGTATTTTCATTTTTTTTCCAAGAAGTTCCTGTAAATTTTTTATAATTCCATTTGTTTTGATCATAGTAATAATCTCCATCCCAAGCAACACAAGTCCAATCTAACTCTAATCCTTGAATATCAAATTCCGTAGCTACTTCCTCCAAAAAATAAGATGAACGGATATCATCTTTTGGATTTAAAAACCAAACTGGAGCATCAATTTTTGCTTTTACATTTAATCCAAATGGCCTCAATCTTATAGCTCCTGAAGAAGCAATAATTCCAGACCTTTCGTTTCCTCTTGATTTACTTTTCAACCATTTACGAGCAGTATCTAAATCACGTGTAATCTTTATTGGATAAACTTTTTCTATAAACTCGTTATAAATGCTTTTTGCCTTTTCAATATCATTGTTT
>JAAFHW010000009.1:0-27248 GCA_013298525.1 Flavobacteriia bacterium | reverse complement strand
TCTTAATGACACCGAAAGATGCAATTCGTCTTTTTTCTCTGCATTTCTATTTTTCAAAATTTTAATAGCATTCATATCCTTGATATAATTACGATCTTCACTTATTTTTGAAGAATAATAAATATCCCAATCAGAAAATTTATCTTCAAAAGGCCTTATCCACTCCTCTAAACCTGCCTCACCAGTATTAATCTCTTGACCGCCTCCAATCAAACAAACAATTGTACACCAGTCTTTATGCCTATCCATTACTTCAATAAGGAATTCAGGTTCTGATTTATTAAAATCAAAATTTCCTTTATTTCTTTTCATAAAACTTGAAGCTTGTTCTTTTGTCCATGCTCTTTGTGCCTCATCAAAGATTGTAACCTTTTCTATTGGTGCTTTTTCATCTTGTAATGAAGCATCTCTAAAATGATGAATATTTTGGATAAAAGATTTAACCAAGGATTTAGCACTTTCTTTTGATAAATTCTCATTATTTTCTTTAGCTGTTTTAACTTTATCTCTTGCTAAAGCTTCTCTTAAAACATCTACTAAAGGTCCATTCCCTGATAAAAAAACAGCATGCTCTTCTTCTTGATAATTAGATCTTAAATTTGCTATATCTAATCCAGCTAGTGTTTTACCGGCTCCTGGTACACCGGTTATAAAACAAATAGACTTTCTATTATTGTTTTTAGAATTATCAATGATAGCTGAAATACATTTCGAAGTAATTGATAAATTTTCTGCACCAGCATCATATCGAGTAATATCTTTTACATTATGATTTTTATATAATACAGTTGCTGCTTCGATTATTGTTGGAGTTGGTTTATATATTGAATTTTCCCAAAATTCAACATCAATTTTATTTTCAGAATCAAAATTTTGTAAAACATTTTTAATTACTTCTTTCAAGTTTGTTGAATTTGCACAAATTACATTATGCAAACCATCAATAATTCTATCTTTTAAAATAATATTTTCTACAGAATTAGCTTCACTTGAAATTAAAATTGGAATAATATTTTGATCATGACTTCCTTCGTGAAAATTATTCAAATCAAGCCCATAATTATATACTTGCTCTTTAGCCTGATTATCATAACTTTCTGAACCAACTTTAAATTCTAAAACAAAAATGCAATTATCAATAATTAAAACATTATCAACTCTTTTACCCATTCTTGGAATTATAAATTCAAAATAAATTTGACCATTAAAATCTATTAATGTCTTCTTTAAAATTTCAATTTGTTTCTTCCAAGCATTAGATTGCTGTTTTTCTTGTTTATTTAAATCATAGTTTCCAGAAATAACACCCAAGATTGAAAAATCATCCTCATGGATAAAATTATCAATTGAACTTGAATAAAAAGCCCTATTCATTGAATAAATCTTTAATTTCAACATTGAGAGCATTTGCTAACTTTTCAACTACTTCAATAGAAACATTTCTCTCACCTTTTTCTATGGTTGGTAAATAAGTTCTATCAATATCAGCTAAATTAGCTAGTTTCTCCTGAGATAAACCTTTTTGTTTTCTGAGCTCCTTTATTTTATTTCCAAATTTTTGTTTAATATTCATGTTAACAAATTTTGAAAAATGTAGACTTTAAAACAACGGAGTATAGTCGGTATTTTGTTTTTTATATCTATTTAAGAAAACTTAATTAGAAAAGGAAATAAGTTGTTAATAACCCTATCCTCTCTTCAACCAACCAGTAACACTAAACCTTCTTTCATTAGTAACTAAAACTTCGTGTTGCAGTTCGTCGCTTTTAAAGAAAACGGTTTTGCCTTGCATCGGTGCAATGGCTTGGTTTTTGGGTTTTTGGTGTATAAAGAGTTCGCCACCATCTTGGGTTTTCCAATGTGGGTTCAGGTAACTCACCATCGAGAATTGGCGTTTGTTATCGTCTTCAAATTGGTCTAAATGCGCTCGGTAAAAACTCCCAATTTCATACAACGAGTAATGAAACTCATAGCTTTTTATATTGGTAAAACAACTTTCGTTTAAGTACTCAATAAACGCTTCTATTTTTTCTAGAAACTCCGTTTCGTGGCGGTTGTTGTGGGCTTTGTCTAGCCAATAAATCTTGTCGTTTCTTATCAAATCGTCAAAAATCATAATGCCATCGTTGCCAACGCCACCAGTAATCATCTTTTGGTCGTCGTTCAAAGCAAGCATATTGGCTTTTAAATGATAACACAAATCATCACTCAAAAAATGATCGGCAATTCCTACTTTATCTGCAATATAACTCGCAATCAAGGTTTCAAAATTCGCATCCATACTACATTCCCCACACTTGATTAGACAAGATGCCGAAAGGTAGTGCTATAAAAACCAGTAAAGTCTTTATTTAACGTTTAGTACAAGAATTAACTCATAACTCATAATTCATAATTCATAATTTATAATTTATAATTTATAAATAATACCTTAGTGTATGCGTAGTGTATGGCGAGTGTATGCTTTATGTATGCCGAGTGTATGCTAGAAGTATGGATGAAGTATAGAAGAGGTATAGCAAAGGTAGGGTTGTGGTACCCTTGGTAAACTATCGAACAACTCAAAAATTAGCGCATTATCAAAATTACCCAATATAATTTTATTAATTTTAAAAAAAGAGCGTTATAACTCTTTATTTAATAAAAATAAAATAAAAACCCTATTTTTTTATTCAATTTAGAATTAAAATGCTACTATTTTTATAATTTTACCCTATTGTTTTTAGGGTTCATTGTAAAAATAAATAAAAATGGGTTTAGAAAAACGTTGGATATCGGCTTTTGTAATTATTACTGTGGTAGCAGTGACAGGTTTGTTTTGGCAACACCAACCGCCAACAACCAATTTCAACGAAGCCAACACCATTAACTTTGCAGATGTAGCTTGGTTGCTAACCGCATCGTGCTTGGTTTTACTAATGACGCCAGGATTATCTTTTTTCTACGGCGGAATGGTTGGTAAGAAAAACGTAATTTCTACTATGCTCAAAAGCTTCATCTGCCTTGGAGTCGTAAGTTTACTATGGGTAACCGTAGGATTCAGTCTCTCCTTCGGAAGCCCAATAGGAATCAACCTCAACGGAACGTATTATGGTATTATAGGCAATCCACTAGATTTTGCCTTCTTCGATCAAGTAGAACTTTTGCCTCACAAAGCTTTAGGTTCTAGTATTCCTTTCATATTGTTTGCCCTTTTTCAAATGAAATTTGCTGTGATTACGCCTGCAATCATAACCGGCGCTTTAGCCGAGCGTATTCGCTTTATCTCTTTCCTATTGTTTATTTGTTTGTTTACAGTTTGTATTTACGCACCGTTATGCCACATGATTTGGCATCCTCACGGCCTATTAGGTAGCTATTTCGGTGTAAAGGATTTCGCAGGAGGTACAGTGGTGCACATGAGCGCAGGTTTCGCAGCATTAGCAGGAGTAATTGTTTTGGGCAAAAGAAAAAACAGCGAACACATTCCAACCAACATTCCATTCGTACTTCTAGGAACTGGGTTACTTTGGTTTGGCTGGTTTGGTTTCAATGCAGGTTCGGCACTTGCAGCCAACGCAACAGCAGCAATGGCATTTGCAACAACCACAATCGCCTCAGCATCAGCCATGATGACGTGGGTATTTTTCGACCGATTAAACGGAAGAAAAGTTTCCGCACTCGGAGCTTGTATTGGCGCAGTAGTTGGTCTAGTAGTCATCACACCATCGGCAGGTTACATAACCATTCCACAAAGCATCTTCTTCGGATTCATAGGCGCCATAGTTTCCAACAAAATGGTCCATTGGAAAAAGCTAAAGCAAATAGACGACACGCTAGACGTATTCGCCTGTCACGGCGTAGGAGGAATTATGGGCATGATTTTAACAGCCATCTTCGCTCAAGGAGAAAACGCAAGCTTACTTCACGGCGGTTGGAGTGTTTTTGGTCATCACATGATGGCATTGGTTTTAGTATCAGCATTCACTTTTGGTGGAGCGTATTTACTTTTCAAACTAACCAACCTCATCATCCCAATCCGCGTCACAGAAGAATCAGAGGATTTAGGGTTAGACTTATCTCAGCATGGTGAGAAGTTTTAATGATTTTGCCGCAAAGACGCCAAGGCACGAAGGTCTTCTTAAATTTTCTTAGTATAAAAAATACATTCTTAAATCTTTGTGTAACAAAATACTTCATGGATTCGTGGCGAATAAACTTTGTGCCTTATCATAAAAAAAATTAGCGTCTTAGCGTCTTTGTGGCAACTTTTTGTATTTTTATCAAAACAAATCCCATGAAAAAACTACTCTTCACACTAGCACTTATAACACAATTGTCCTTTGCCCAAGACAAGCAAGCAATAAACACCATGTTAGACAATTGGCACAAAGCAGCCGCCGATGTTCAGTTTGACAACTACTTCAGTTACCTAACCGACGACGCCATCTACATAGGAACCGATGCTACAGAAAACTGGAATAAAAAACAATTTCAAGCTTTTGCAAAACCCTATTTCGATAAAGGTCGCGCTTGGAGTTTTACAGCATTAGAAAGAAACATCTATTTCTCGAAAGATGGAAAAACAGCTTGGTTTGACGAACTTTTAAACACCCAAATGAAAATCTGTAGAGGTTCTGGTGTATTAGTAAAAGTAAAAAACACTTGGAAAATAAAGCACTATGTTTTGTCCATGACAGTTCCAAACGACAACTCTGATGAAGTTACAAAAACAAAGGCGCCAATAGAAGATGCGCTGATTGAAAAACTAAAAACTAAAGTTCCTTAATTGGAACTTTTTTTATGCCCAATAAAACCAAAGCTTTTTTATTCTCGTACATGACTCTATAAACAAATCAAGAACGTCATGAAAATTAACAAAAAAGTAAAAATCACTCTACTCAGTCTTCTGGGAATCGGACTATTATTTTTTGCAATATTAGTCTATCACATAGCTAATGCTAGACCGATTGAAAATGCAACCATCCAAATCAGTCGAATCGATTTTGACAAACCATTTGATTCTATTGGTACAGTTGAAATAAGAGAAAAACTACACGCTATTAAAGGTGTAAAAAGTGACATTATTGTTAAAAACAATGTGGTGGTTTACTTTCACGACAACACCATAGCCAACTCAGAAAAAGTGTATAACGAATTAATGAGCAAAGGAAATTATAAAGCAGAGCGTTTTGTATTACCAGCCAATCTTGCCAACAAGCAAGTGTGCCCAGTAATCAAGAAAGATGGCTTGAGTTATAAGTTTACCAAATTAGTACAATCAATTTTTTAATTAATCTTTAAATATAAATGCTATGACTAAATTTTCAAAACTTGCACTTTGTGCATTGGTAATTGGAGCATCAGTGTTCACATCTTGTAGTGATGATGATGAAACGCCAGCAGCTCCAGAAAAACCATCAATCTATGCTAGATTAGGTGGAACAACAATGGTAGCCGATCCAGACAATCCTGGACAAATGATTGAGCAAGGTCGTTTGAGCTACAGAAAAGTAGTAAACTCAACAGTTGGACTAATCGTTGCTGATGTTCAAAGTGGTGCTTCAGGTAACTTAGGAGCGCATTTCGCACCAGTATTAACAGAAGTTGGCGCAGGAAACACAACCAATTTAGCCATTCTAGTAGACAACTTAACCGATTTCTTCTCATTCAATACAGGAGGAACAAATGCAGTAAATACTTATTCAGGACTTAGTATGGTTAATGCTCATAACCCAGCAACTAATCCAAGAATGGGTGTAAAATCTACTAATGCAAACTACGACAAATTTGAAGGTTATGTAGGAGCTGCTGCCGTTGCAAATGGTGTTCCAGCTAACTCAGAACTATACAATGATGTGGTGGCTGTATTAGAATCTCTAAGAGCTCCGATTGTTCAACAATAGGATTTTTTTGTTTAGAGTGGGCGCTACCTTGTTCTTGGGGTAGCGCTTTTTTTTATGTCTATTATTTTTGCTTTTTCAAATTTTCCAACATTTCAACTGTCATGTTTTCTATGTTGAAATCGTTACTCCAACCCCAATCTTCTCTCGCAGAAGTGTCATCAATAGAGGCAGGCCAACTATCAGCAATCTTCTGACGGAAATCAGGATTATAATCTATGGTAAAATTCGGATAGTGTTTTTTAATCTCTTCTGCAATCTGTTTTGGAGTAAAACTCATCGCCGATAAATTATAAGAAGAACGTATTTTAATCTTTTCTGCATCAGCTTGCATAATGCTAACGGTTGCTTTAATCGCATCATCCATATACATCATTGGCAAAGCAGTATCTTCTGAAAGAAACGAAGTGAACGAACCTTTTTCAATGGCTTTGTGGTAAATATCTACCGCATAATCTGTAGTTCCACCACCTGGTTCAGTAGTCCAACTAATCAATCCAGGATAACGAATACTTCTAACATCTACGCCATATTGATGGTGGTAATATTCACACCAACGCTCGCCAGTTTGTTTAGAAATTCCGTAAACTGTTGTTGGTTCCATGATGGTATATTGTGGCGTATTGTCTCTTGGAGTTGTTGGTCCGAAAACCGCAATACTTGAAGGCCAAAATATCTTTTTTATTTTTCCAGCTTTCGCCAAATTCAATACGTGAAATAGCGAATTCATATTCAAATCCCAAGCAAAAGCAGGATTCTTCTCAGCTGTAGCAGAAAGTAAAGCTGCCATTAAATAAACATCGGTAATCTGATATTGTTCAATCAAATGCTCAATCTGATTGTAATCTAAAGCATTGACAACCTCAAAAATGCCATTGTTGACAATATCGTTATTCAATTTTCGAATATCGGAAGCAATCACGTTGTCGTTTCCGTAAATACTTCTTAATTTGGTGGTTAACTCGGTACCTATTTGTCCACAAGCACCGATTATTAATATTTTAGTAGTCATAGTTTGTTTGTTTGTACTACAAAGATAACGTTTTCGTTAGAATGATGTTACAGTTTCCATTTGAAAAACAATTAGTGAACATTTATAAAACCTTTCACAAAATCTCTAAAACAAAACTCCTACTTTTGTACTTTTGTAATCAAACCCATTATCCTTCTAATGAAGTTATCATCGATATATCTAGTTTTCTTTATGTTAGTATTGGCTTCGTGTCAAAACGATAACACTACACTAATTATTGAACAACAGAAAGAAGCTAAGAAAAAAGAAGTCATTTTCAACAACATCAACCGCGGATGGGTTTTTAATATTGCGCCTGTAGAACCTATAACACAAAGCCGAATCAATAGTTGGATGGAATGGCGTAACTTTCTAACAGAAATCAATCAAAAACCAAAGAGTACCATTGGCGCTTTTCAGAAAAAATCGAAAGCGCTTTCTGTAAAAGTAATGGACTTAAACAACAATATTCCATTAGAATTCAATAAACCACAAGTTAAAGCCAGAATCGCAGTTGTAACAACCAAAATAAAATCGTTGGATTTATTCATTCACCTAAACCAAATTCCAGACGCAAAAGTTGTAAAACTTGTTGGCGAGATTAATATGGAAGTAGAATACCTTCAATTACAAATGGAAGAAATTGTAAAAAGAAGTCTTATACCAAGAGAAGATGGCGAACCAGATATTTTGAGTATGAAAGACTCAACAAGAGCTGTTCCATCGACAAACATTGATCCCGATTTAGAATAATTTTGAGTAAAAATAACGTCATTTCTGTCTATCAAAAGTCGGCAAAAGTCCAACTTTTATCTAATGCTTTAGAGCAACGTGATTCCAAAATAAACGCAAAAGGTTTATTGGGTTCGGCGTTGTCTTTTGTAATTCAATCTACTTTTGAAAAAGCAGAATTACCTTTTCTTTTGTTGTTCAGCGATAAAGAAGAAGCTGCTTATTATCTCAACGACTTAGAGCAACTCATCAACGATCAAGACGTTTTATTTTATCCAGGTTCGTACCGTCGTCCTTATCAAATAGATGAAACCGACAACGCCAATATTCTACTTAGAGCCGAAGTTTTAAATCGAATCAATTCGCGCAAAAAACCAGCTATAATTGTTTCTTACGCCGAAGCTATTTTTGAAAAAGTAGTTACCAAAAAAGACCTTGACAAAAACACCTTAAAAATTTCAGTTAATGATAAAATCGCCATTGATTTCATCAACGAAGTATTGTTTGAATACAATTTCAAAAGAGTAGATTTTGTCACAGAACCAGGAGAATTCTCAGTTCGTGGAGGAATTGTAGATGTTTTTTCTTTTTCAAATGATAATCCGTATAGAATAGAGTTTTTCGGAAACGAAGTAGATTCCATCAGAAGTTTTGATGTTGAAACACAATTATCTATTGAAAAACTGAAGAAAATCTCTATTATTCCAAATGTCGAAAATAAATTCTTCGAAGAAAACAGAGAAAGTTTCTTAGACTATATCGACCAGAAAACGGTACTTTTCATTCAGAATACCGATTTACTTTGCCACCAATTAGACAAACTTTTTGCGAAATCAACTGAAGTATTTGCTAAATTAGATGCAACCATAAAACATCTTGAACCTAAAGATTTATTCCTTAATCAAGAACAATTTTTAAAGAAAGCCTTGAACTTTTCTGTAGTAGAATTGAGCAATGCGCCAACTTATAAAATTGACAAAACGATTGAATTCCATATTCAACCGCAACCTTCCTTCAATAAGCAATTTGATTTATTGATGAACAACTTGGCAGAAAATCATTTCAACGGAATTAAGAATTATTTGTTTTGTTCCAATGAAAATCAAGCCAATCGTTTTCATGATATTTTTGAAGACATTGATGAAGAAAATCATGAAAGCGTTCGCAAGCAATACAAAACCGTTGTTTTCCCATTGTTTCAAGGATTTATTGATGAAGAAAACCAAATAGCGTGTTACACCGACCACCAAATATTTGAACGTTACCACAAATTCAATATTAAAAATGGTTATTCCAAAAAGCAAACCATCACGTTAAAAGAACTGACTTCCTTGACGGTAGGCGATTATGTAACGCACATCGATCACGGAATTGGAAAGTTTGGTGGATTGCAGAAAATACAAGTTGAAGGCAAAACACAAGAAGCTATAAAATTAGTTTACGCCGATAACGACATTGTTTATGTAAGCATTCATTCGCTACATAAAATTTCTAAATACAACGGAAAAGACGGTGCACCACCAAAGATTTACAAGCTTGGAAGTGGTGCTTGGAAAGCTTTAAAACAAAAAACAAAAGCACGTGTAAAACATATTGCCTTCAACTTAATTCAACTTTACGCAAAGCGAAGATTAGAAAAAGGATTTGCTTGCGCACCAGATAGTTATTTACAAAAAGAGTTGGAAAGTTCGTTCATTTATGAAGATACACCCGACCAAATTACAGCAACTCAAGACGTAAAAGCCGATATGGAAACCGATAGACCTATGGACAGATTAGTCTGTGGTGACGTTGGTTTTGGTAAAACTGAAGTGGCTATTCGTGCTGCTTTTAAAGCCGTTGATAATGGAAAACAAGTGGCTGTTTTGGTTCCAACAACAATTTTGGCTTATCAACATTATCGTACTTTTTCTGAACGATTGAAAGACATGCCAGTTTCTGTTAATTACTTAAATCGTTTTAGAACCGCCAAAGAAAGAACCGAAACCATTAAAAATCTAGGTGAAGGAAGAGTTGACATCATCATTGGAACTCATCAATTGGTAAACAAAGATGTAAAATTCAAAGATTTAGGATTACTGATTATTGACGAAGAACAAAAATTTGGTGTAAACGTAAAAGACAAACTCAAAACGATTTCTGCGAATGTGGATACGTTGACTTTAACGGCGACTCCAATTCCGAGAACGTTGCAGTTTTCTTTGATGGCTGCTCGTGATTTATCAGTAATTACAACGCCTCCACCCAATAGATATCCAATTGAAACGCATGTGGTTCGTTTTCACGAGGAGTTAATTCGCGATGCCATTTCGTATGAAATTCAAAGAAACGGACAAGTGTTCTTTATCAACAACAGAATTGAAAACATCAAGGAAGTTGCCGGAATGATTCAGCGATTGGTTCCAGATGCAAGAGTTGGAATTGGTCACGGACAATTAGACGGTAAAAAATTGGAAGAATTGATGCTGGCATTCATGAATGGCGAATTTGATGTTTTAGTAGCCACAACGATTATTGAAAGTGGTTTGGATGTGCCAAATGCAAATACGATTTTCATTAATAATGCGAATAATTTTGGTTTGTCCGATTTGCATCAAATGCGTGGTCGTGTGGGAAGAAGTAATAAAAAAGCGTTTTGTTATTTCATTACGCCACCCTATTCTGCCATGACCGATGATGCAAGAAAACGTATTCATGCTTTAGAACAATTTTCAGAATTAGGAAGTGGATTTAACATTGCCATGAAAGATTTAGAAATTCGTGGTGCCGGAGATTTATTAGGCGGAGAACAAAGTGGTTTCATCAACGACATTGGATTTGATACCTATCAAAAAATCATGAACGAAGCTATTGAAGAGTTGAAAGAAAACGAATTCAAAGATTTATATCCAACAGAAAACGACATCGAAACCAAAGAATATGTAAAAGATTTACAAATCGACACCGATTTTGAATTGCTTTTCCCTGACGAATACATTAATAATATTACTGAGCGTTTAAACTTATACAACGAATTGAGTTTGATTAAAAACGAAGAAGCATTACAAATATTCGAACAGAAATTAATCGACCGATTTGGAGCCTTGCCAAAAGAAGCCAATGCCTTACTAAATAGCATCAGAATAAAATGGAAAGCAACTGCCATTGGGATAGAGAAATTAGTAATGAAACAAGGAAAAATGGTAGGCTATTTTGTAGGCGACCAACAAAGTGATTTCTATCAATCGAATCGTTTTATGAAAATGGTTCAGTTTGTTCAAATGAACAGCAGCCTATGCAAAATGAAAGAAAAAGAAACCAAAAACGGACTGCGTTTATTGTTGACTTTTGAAAATGTAAAAAGCATAAATAAAGCTTTGGAGTTGATGAATAAGATTTAGTTTAAACAGAAGGTTATAAACATTTATTGATTAATTTTACTAAAAAAATAGTATGAAATATCATGATAATTCAAGTTTTGCTTCTGATTCAATAGGGATTGACATTGATTTAAAGAAATTAAAATTTCTAATACCAGAAATATTTGGTCCTATTCAACAAATTAAATACAAACTCAAGAATTGGGGATTTTCAACTCATATTGAAACAATTTCTGAGCATGTAAAATATGGAGATAGTCAAGGTGCAATAGTTGTAAAAACAGATCCATTATTAATTGCAGCTTACAATGAAGATATTGATTGTATCGTTATGTTACTATTTGAAAAAAGAATCCAAGAAAGATATAATTTTAAAGTTAAAGATAGGCTTGTTTGCGTTAACACATTCGCAAAAATTCAACAATTACAATCTGATTTAATTCCAGGAAAAAATAACTCTAAAATGTGGACATTAGTGCATCCAATAATTGCTGATTTAGTTTCATTAGACGAAGATAAAATTGAAAAAAGGAAAAATGAAATTGGTGATAATGGCTATGAATATATTTGGCAACTTGCAACAGATTATTTGAAGTTAAAAAATGGAGCCTCTAGAATCGGAAAACCATTATATTCCGATCAAGTTATTCCACTACCTTTTTAATTTGGGCTCAATTATTTAATCAAGATGTCTCATTAAAATTTAAAAACACTAATTTATACCAAATCTAAAACATAACTCAATTTTAAAAAAAACAAACAAAGCTTTGAAACTAATGAATAGAGTATAAAAAAAGCCATCTGAATTAGATGGCTTTTTATTTATTCTAAAGATAGTGTTATCTTCTTAGTACTTTGAAATTAGCTTCTTTATCACCATCAAACTTCAATTTGAAGAAATAAGTTCCTTGAGCAAAAACTGAAATATCAACATTAGTAGTAGTTTCATTCAAGTTTTTATCTAACAACAATTGTCCAGTAACATTATAAACTTGGATTTGATTGATAGCTGTTTTTGAATTGATTGTAACCTTTCCATTAGATGGATTTGGATAATAACTAAAATCAATATAATTGTTACTGTTAGTATTTAATCTTGGCGAACAAGTAATTGTTGCAACAAACCCACTGTCAATTACTCCTTGATCAGAATAAAATTTAACGGTTAAAGAACCATCAACAGCAGTTGAAACAAAAGGACCAGGAATATTTGTTCCAGTAGCTCCACCCGGATTCATTAATGGTGCAGCAGTTGAATTTCCATCATAAACATATAAATAATCATAATCTACCTCAAGTGAAAATGCCGAAAAGGTCAATACAATTTCATTGTTTGCAACATCTGGAATAATGGTTCTAATTACAGTTTCCATGTTAGTATAATCTCCTGTTGCACCACCAGAATCTGTAAATACAATACCACTACAGAAGTTTGTTGCAGTCACAAAAATTAATTGTCTTCCTCCAATTTCAAGACCAGATGTACAACTTGGGCTTATTTCTGCCACATAGTATGAATTTGGATTTAAACCATTTACAACATAATTATTTGTGGTTACAGTAAACCAACTACTAGGTGTTCCTCCAAAAGGATACACTCTAACTTTCCAAGCAGTAAATGTTCCAGAATCAATCCAACTAATTGTTGCTGTATCTGTTCCTACATTATTTATCGATATAGATGAAACTGTGTTGATACAAGTATTTATACAATCTGTACTTAAACAAGGACCATTATTTACAGCAGTTAAAACAGCATTTTTAGGTTGTGTACCAAATCCATTACTGAATTTAATTCCCACACCGCTAACTAAGTGACAATAACTCATTATAGTTCCTTTTGTAGTTGTTGAAGGAATAGTTAAAGGTGTCGTTCTACATGAATAACCTTCTGCTGAAGAACCTAATGCAGACGATGCACAATTATCAATAGCTGTATTATTTCCGTTCCATGCACAAGAATGAGTGTGTCTAGAACCTAATAAGTGACCAAACTCATGAGTAATTACTTGAACGGTCCAAGAATAAGTAGGTACGGTTGGATAAGGCGCATTAGTATAAGCAAAATCAACATCAGAGTAACTAAAATTGTTTTGAGAGCATAATCCGTTTATACCAACAGCAACTCCTCCCAATCCTCCTGGATCTTTTCCAACTAATTGTCCAACATCTCCATCAAAAATAGGTCGCACTTCATTGAACTTATACAAGTAAGCTGAAGAAGAAGTGCCTATTCCTTCATAAGGATCTAGAGTAGTCCAAATAAACATTGACTTCAATGATACTGTAATACCATCAGCATTATATAATGATTTGACATTGTTAAAAACGGAAGTCATCCAATTGGTAGTTGTTGCAGTGCTATTACCATTTAATTGAAATAAATTATAGTCAATTTCAAAATACATTGTAACACATCGTACACTATTGATGTCTCTATTTGCAATTGTTGTAGGTTCACTGTGAAGCGATTCATCATCTTTAAATGAACATTCAAAACCACTTCCTACTTGCATTTTAGAGTCTGAATAGACAATATAGTCTGTAAAATTATCATGATTTTTAGTGTCAAGTCTACCAACAACTAGATTAGCTAACTCATCATTGGAAGCAATTCCATTGAACTCGTTCGCAAAGAAATTAAAAGACGCAATTGAATTATAATCTCCTTTAACGATACCGCGATAGTGAACTCCTTTTTCGTAAGCTATATTTTTTGCTTTATCTGTATCTACATGAAATCCTTCTGCAAATATATTTACTTTATATAAATCTAATTTTACAATCGCTCCATTATAAGGAATAGACAATTCTATAAATTCATATTTATTGGCAACGATATCATTAACAACAGTAGTTTTAATTGTTGCTAATGTGGCATCAGTGACAACATTATTCATGTTCTCATCTGGTTTATCTTGTGAGGCTGTTAAAACCGTAAATGGTCTAAAAACAACTCGAGATGCTTCTAATTCTTGAATCTTTTTCGCAACTTCATTCTGTGCAAACAAGAAAACAAAACTAAACAATGAGGCAATTGTAAAGATTTTTTTCATAGTATTTAAGGTAAAATTATGTGGTAAAGTTAATAAAAATGTAATTAGTTTATAATAACAACAAAATAAATGTGTGATTTTTATAAATTGTTTAATCTTAGAAGTAAAAAAAAGCGTCTTCCAAATGTTCTATCTTCAACTCGTTGTCTTCTTTATAAACCGAAATAATATCAAATCGAACTTCCAAATCTAAATCATTGGAAATCAAATACTCATTTACGGCTTTGACCAAAAGTTGGATTTTTTTAGGCTTTACAAAATCTTGAGGCAATCCAAACTCAAGTGTGGAACGAGTTTTTACCTCAACAATGGCAAGTGTGTTTTCTTTTTGGGCAATGATATCAATTTCGGCTTTTTGGAACGTCCAATTAGTTTCAAGAATCGCATAGCCATTCTGTTGCAGAAAGTCTACAGCTAATTCTTCTCCTAGTTTCCCTAAATCGTTGTGTTCTGCCATAATTTAAAAATCCCAAAAAATAAATCCCAAATCCCAAAAAACACAAATTTCAATATTCAATTATTGGAATTTGGAATTTTCTAATTGGAATTTAATCCATAAATATCACTTTACTCTCTAAATCGTTCACTTCCATTGTAACTTGTTTTCCAAAAATCAAGGCACGATTATCTGCCATATGGCCAGCAGGAAAATTATAAATTACTGGAATATTGTAATTTTTAGTTACATCCTGAATGATTTCCAATGCATTTTTTCCCCAAGGAATTTCGTTGTCTTTCATTTTAGTCATTCCGCCAACGATGATTCCTTTCAAACTTTCAAGACATCCATTGCGTTTTAAATTCATCATCATTCTATCGATATGATATAAATATTCATCTAAATCTTCGATAAAAAGAATCTTATCAGAACAATCTATAGCCGATGGCGAACCAAATAAACTGTATAAAATAGATAGATTTCCTCCTACTAATTCTCCTTTGGCTGTTCCGTATTTATTCATAAATTCACATGGAACAGTATATTCAATAGGTTCACCAAACAAAGCTTTTCTTAAAGTCTCTTTTGCTTCTTCACTAGCTTTTGAACTCACAGGCATAATTCCGTGAATTGATGCATAACCCATAGTATTCAAATGACTATGTAAAACGGTAACATCACTAAAACCAACTATCCATTTTGGAGATTGTTTAAATTTTGTGAAATCTAATAAATCGATCATTCTCACTGTTCCATAACCACCACGAACACACCAAATAGCTTTAATGTTTGGATTGTCTAATTGTTCTTGAAAATCGGCTGCTCGTTGCTCATCAGTTCCTGCTAATTGATTATTGTCTAAACCTATTGTAGAACCAACAACAACTTCTAAACCCCAATTTTTTAACCAAGAAATCGCGGGTTTTAGGTTGTCTTCAATGTTTTTACGAGCTGTTGCCACAATAGCAACGGTATCGCCTTTTTTTAAATTAGGTGGAAATATCATCTTTTTTTGAGCTTGAAGGTTTATTGAGAAAATAAAAATTAGAATATAGAATGTAAATTTCTTCATTTTTGTTTTTAAAACTGAACTACAAATATATAAATTAAGTTGAATTGAAATCTATTGCTTATTTTTGCAATATATATACCGAATTTTATCATGTTAGAAAATCCAAAAAGATATACCATAACGGCAGCATTGCCTTATACCAATGGACCAATTCACATCGGGCATTTAGCTGGAGTTTATGTTCCAAGTGATATTTATGCACGTTATTTAAGATTGCAAGGAAAGGATGTTGCGTTTATTTGCGGAAGCGATGAACACGGCGTTGCTATTTCGATGAAAGCTAAAAAAGAAGGCATTACTCCGCAACAAGTTATCGATAAATACGACGGAATTATTCGTAAATCGTTTATTGATTTTGGAATTTCGTTTGACAATTATTCTAGAACTTCTTCTAAAATTCATCACGATACTGCTTCAGATTTTTTTAGAAAATTATACGATAACGGCGATTTTATTGAAGAAGTAACTGAGCAATTATATGATGCGAAAGCCGACCAGTTTCTCGCAGATAGATTTGTGGTTGGAACTTGTCCAAAGTGTGGCAACGAAGAAGCTTATGGCGATCAATGCGAAAAATGTGGTTCGACACTAAATGCAACGGATTTAATCAATCCAAAATCGACAATTACTGGTGAAACTCCAATTTTAAAATCAACTAAACATTGGTTTTTACCTTTAGATAGATATGACGATTTCTTAAAAGAATGGATTTTGGTAGGTCATGCAAAAGATTGGAAAACCAATGTTCTTGGACAAGTAAAATCATGGTTGGACGATGGATTAAAACCTCGTGCTGTAACGCGTGATTTAGATTGGGGAATTGACGTTCCAGTTGAAGGTGCAGAAGGAAAAAAATTATACGTTTGGTTTGATGCTCCAATTGGATACATTTCATCAACTAAAGAATGGGCAGCGCGTGAAGGAAAAGATTGGGAACCCTACTGGAAAGATGCCGACACTAAATTAGTTCACTTTATTGGAAAAGATAATATTGTTTTCCATTGCATTATTTTTCCTGCGATGTTGAAAGCAGAGGGAAGTTTTATTTTACCTGATAACGTTCCAGCAAATGAGTTTTTGAATTTGGAAGGAAACAAACTTTCTACTTCAAAAAATTGGGCCGTTTGGTTGCACGAATATTTGTTAGATTTCCCAGATAAACAAGATTCTTTGCGTTATGCCTTAACATCAAACGCTCCAGAAACTAAAGATAACGACTTTACTTGGAAAGATTTTCAGGCAAGAAATAATAACGAATTGGCTTCTATTTTAGGAAATTTCATTAATCGTGTAGTGGTTTTAACTAACAAATATTACGACGGAATTGTTCCTGCGCCAAATGATTTCAAAGAAGTTGACGAACAAACTTTAGCCGAATTAAAAGCTTATCCTGCGGTAATTTCTTCCTCAATTGAAAGATTCCGTTTTAGAGAAGCACAAGGCGAATTGATGAACGTTGCTCGTTTAGGAAATAAATATTTAGCCGACGAAGAACCATGGAAAATGGTAAAAGAAAATCCAGAACGAGTAAAAACTCAAATGTATGTGGCATTACAAATTGCATCTGCCTTGAGAGTTTTATCAGAACCTTTCTTGCCATTTACAGCATGCAAATTATCAGGAATTCTAAAAACCGATTTGAATTTGAGTTGGAAAGATGTTTCTGAAAGAACCGATTTACTTCCAGCTGGGAATCAAATTGGACAAGCTGAAATTTTATTTACTCAAATAGAAGACGCTGAAATTCAAAAACAAATAGACAAACTAGAAGCTACAAAATTGGCAAATAAAGCAGAAAACAAAGTGATTGAACCACAAAAAGAAACGTCAACATTTGAAGATTTTTCAAAATTAGATTTGCGTGTTGGAACTATTTTAGAAGCTGAAAAAATGCCAAAAGCAAACAAACTTTTAGTTTTAAAAGTTGATACTGGAATAGACGTAAGAACCATAGTTTCGGGAATTGCAGAACATTTCTCACCAGAAGAAGTAGTTGGAAAACGCGTTACAGTTTTAGTAAACTTAGCTCCAAGAGCATTGCGTGGAGTAGAAAGTCAAGGAATGATTTTGATGACCAACAACGCAGACGGAAAACTGGTTTTCGTAAATCCAGACACTGATGGTGTTGAAAATGGAGCGTTAATTTCGTAAATAACTATTCATGAATCCAAAAATAATCGCATTCGATGCCGACGATACTTTGTGGCACAACGAACCTTACTTTGATGAAGCACAAGCAAAGTTCTGTGAACTTTTTGCTGATTATGCTTCCAAGCAAGAAATTTTACAACTGATATTAAGTCATCAAGTAAAAAATCTTCCTTTGTATGGATTTGGAATTAAGGCGTTTACACTTTCTATGATTGATTCTGCTTTAGAATTGACCAATGATCAAATATCGGGACAAGGCATCAAAAAAATTATTGCTATTGGTAGAGATTTACTTCAAAAACCTGTAGAACTTTTACCTGAAGTGGAAGATGTTTTGCAACAATTAAAAGGAAAATACAAACTTGTTGTAGCAACCAAAGGCGATTTGAAAGATCAACATAGAAAATTACACGATTCTGGAATTGGACATTATTTTCATCATATCGAAGTAATGAGCGACAAAAAAGAATTGGATTATGAAAAAATGTTAAGTCGTTTAGACATAAAACCCGAAGATTTCATCATGGTTGGAAACTCTTTAAAATCTGATGTTTTGCCAGTTTTAAATATTGGCGGACATGGTTATCATATTGCTTATCACACCACGTGGGAATACGAAAAAATTGATTTTGAAATAGAACACAACAACTTCAAATCACTAGAAAAAATCTCAGACGTTTTACCAATTCTTTTAAAATAATCGGGCATATATTTTTAAAATCTGTAATCTGTGGCTATTAATAAATGAAACAAAAACTGAACTTAGAAACTTGGAATCGTAAAGAACATTTTCTGTTTTTCAAACAAATGGAAGAACCTTTTTTTGGTGTTACAATTACAATTGATTGCACCAAAGCTTATGATAAAGCAAAAGAACTTGGTATTTCGTTTTTTACTTATTATTTGCATAAAACACTGACAGCGGTTAATCAATGTGAACCTTTTCGTTACAGAATAATTGACAATGAAGTTTATATTTTTGATAGAATTGATGTTTCTTCAACTATCTTAAGAGAAGACAAAACGTTTGGATTTTCACAAATAGAATATTCTGAAAATTTAAACCAATTTACAGAAAATACTAAAATTGAAATCGCAAGAATTGAAACTACAACCGGACTTTTCACTAGAGAATATTCCGAAAATCTAATTCATTTTTCGGCTTTGCCTTGGATAAATTTCACTTCTTTTTCACATGCAAGAAGTTTTACTTGGCCAGATAGTTGTCCGAAAATATCTTTTGGAAAAATGATGGAAGAAAATGGTAAGAAAACAATGTCAATGTCCATTCACGTTCATCACGGATTAATAGATGGTTACCATGTTGGAGAATTTGTAGAACTATTTCAAAACATAATGGATTCTTAATTTATATAAGTCCAATTGGCACCATCGCTTACAACTGTTACAGTTCTTAAATTCCCTTCAAACATATAAATATTTGTACTTCCTGTAGTAGAGTTTTTAGGAAACAATAATCCCGAAGTCGTTGTTAATTGTGCTGTAGTTGTATTATTAATATTTCTAATAAAATACATTCTACCAGGAAATAATACAGGACTTGGTAACTGAAATTTATCATCTGTAGCTGATGGATTTATAGAGATGTAAACACCATCATTAATTAGAATTGCACTGCCACTTGTTCCTGAACCATTTCCTGTAAGATTTACAACTTTTACGGATAAATTTCCATTAATATCCAATGTACTCATTGGAGTTGATGTATTAATTCCAACTTGAGAAAATCCACTTTGAAAAAAGCAGCCAAACACCATTAAAAAAAGGATTTGTTTAAAGTGGAACATCTTTTAAAGTTAATTATTTATTGTATTCTAAATAAAGATATTAAAAAAATCAACAGTTGTTAATTTAATCTTTCCCGAAAACGTTTTCGTGTTAAAAACTTCTTTGTTTTCGTAGCATTGCTTCTACATAAATGAAAAAAGCGACAGAATTTTACTTCCATCGCTTTATTTAAAGTTCAATTAATTTTTCTTAAAAAGCATTCAATACCGATAAGATATCATCTCCATAATTTAAGGTTCTCGACTCTCCAAAACCTTTTACTGTTTTAAGTTCATCTAAATTTTGTGGTTTCGATTTTACAATAGAAATCAAATGAGAATTATGACAAATTCTAAAAGACGACCAACCTAATTTTTGAGCTAAATCATTGCGCCATTGTTTCAAGGCTGTGAAGATTTCGTTCTCTTGTTCATTAAGTTCTATCACTTCAGTAGGTTTTGAATCACTTTTTTTCAATTCATAGAAAACTACTGCCGACCAAAAATCTGTTGTTCCTGTGGTAACAAAATTGGTTGAAGTAAGCTTTACTTCTACCGAATCTAGAAACGCATTCATACGTGATTGATCCTGCTGAGAATTTTCTTTATCTAAGCGAATATTAAATACTTTGATGTTCATCGTGACACTTTTTTACGTTAGACTATTTACCTAAAAGCAATAACTCGTTGGCAACAATTTCAGTGATGTAACGCTTGTTTCCTTCTTTATCGTCATAACTTCTGTGCGTTAATTTTCCCTCGATAGCGATTTCTTTACCTTTGATAACATATTTCTCAATAATGTCAGCTACTTTTCCCCAAGCGGTAATTCTGTGCCATTCGGTGTTCTCAACTTTCTCACCTTTGTTATTCGTATAACTCTCATTGGTAGCAATAGTAATATTAGCTACTTTCTTTCCTCCATCAAACGTTTTGATTTCTGGTTCTTGTCCTACGTGTCCGATTAATTGTACTTTGTTTTTAATTGCATTCATGGCGTGTAAATTTTAATCTGAACTTGATTCAGATTCTGTTAATAAAAGTTTTTGTTATTTGAAAATTATTCTGGATTTGAAATTATAATTATTTGCTCATTAAAACAAGCTCGTTTACCATTACTTCTGTGATGTAGCGCTTGTTTCCGTCTTTGTCATCATAACTTCTGTGAGTAAGTTTTCCTTCAATGGCGATTTCTTTTCCTTTAGTTACATACTTTTCGATAATGTCGGCTGTTTTTCCCCAAGCGCTTACTCTGTGCCATTCGGTGTTTTCAACTTTATCACCGTTTTCTTTGTAATAAACTTCATTAGTAGCGATGGTAAGATTGGCTACTTTTTTTCCTCCTTCAAATGTTTTGATTTCTGGTTCTTGACCTACATGTCCAATTAATTGTACTTTGTTTCTCATGGCGTGTAAAAATTTAAATTGTTATTATTTTATGTTATTTGTTGTCTTATTTGAAATTGCTATTGAAATTGATTTTTGCAATTGTTGTTTCATTTCGACGATGCAAAGTTGTGGCGGCTTGCAAACTTTATTCGGTTGATTACCATTTAAAATCGGTTGTAAATATTTGTAAACGTTTGTAAACGGAAATTTTTTATTATATTTGACTGATTTTAAAAGAATTAATGTCAAACAATGAACGGCGATAAAATAATTAGAAAAAATCCACTTTTTGAGTTTTATGTTGAAAATGAACATCTTGTAATTACCAATGAGGATTATGTAAAAGATAATTGCGTGGTAAATTTAAACTCAATAGTACATTTGGAATTGATTAGAAGTTTGTCTCTTTTTGATAAAATTATTGAAGTTATCATTGGATTTTGGCAAGATTCAAAATCGGATGTATTGAGAATAAATTTTAAAAATGGTTTTAAAGATATTGTTCTTACAAACTGTGACATAAAGAAAACGGAATTAATTATTTACAAAATAAATCGTTTAATTCTTGAGCAAGAAAACAATACAAAACCTATCTAGCCCTGATTGTAGTGGCACGAAGTAAAACGAAAAGCAGGAATAAGGAAACCAAGAATGCCCGAGCCATTCGCTCCTAAAAACATTTAAAACTATGAGTAAAAACTGTTTAGAATGTAACGAAAAAATTGTTGGTCGCGAGGACAAAAAGTTCTGTAGCGATGGTTGCCGAAATGCGTACAACAACAAAATTAACAAAGACAGCAACAATTATATGCGCAATGTAAACAACAAATTGCGTAAAAATTACCGCATCTTAAGTGAAGCTAATACGGAAGGAAAATCAAAAATTACAAAGACCAAACTACTGAGTAAAGGATTTGACTTTGATTATTTTACGAATATTTTAAACACCAATACAGGAAATACGTATTACTTTGTGTACGATCAAGGATATCGTTTCTTGGAAAATGATTTTTATATGTTGGTGAAGAAGGAATATTAAAAAAGTACGAAGTACGAAATACAAAGTATGAAATTATTGAAGTTATAAAAATAATAAAGTATCTAAAAAAGATACCTAAACAAGTTCAGTATAAATGAAAAAAAACTACTCTTCTCTATATATAATGTTGGTGCTTGTGGCACTATTGGCAGGTATTTTTTATTTTATGATGCCTCAGGATTATGACACAACCGAAGCACCACTTTCAGAATTTTCGACCAAACGTGCTTTGGTAAAAGTGAAAGAAATGACTACTAAACCACATTATGTAGGTTCGCAAAATCATGAAGTGGTTGCGCAATATTTGGTCAAAGAATTGCAAAATTTAGGTTTGCAAACGTCGCTTCAAGAAGGTTTTACGATGACCGAAAAAGGTACTTTGGTAAAGTCAAAAAATGTTTTGGCGAGAATAAAAGGCACTTCTAATACAAAAGCATTGTTGTTACTTTCGCATTATGATTCGGCTCCACATTCTTATTCTCACGGTGCAAGTGACGATGCTTCTGGTGTGGCAACAATTCTTGAAAGTGTTCGTGCTTTTTTACATACTAAAACAAAACATAAAAACGACATTATCATTTTATTTTCTGACGCTGAAGAATTGGGATTGAATGGCGCTGCACTTTTTGTAACGCAACATCAATGGGCGAAAGAAGTTGGTTTGGTGTTAAATTTTGAAGCTCGAGGCAGTGGCGGACCAAGTTATATGTTGATGGAAACCAACGAAGGAAATGCTAAAATGGTAAATGGTTTTTCTGATGGAAAATTGCGCTATCCGGTTTCGAATTCGTTGATGTATAGCATTTATAAAATGTTGCCCAATGATACTGATTTAACTGTTTTTAGAGAAAGTGGTGAAATTCAAGGCTTCAATTTTGCCTTTATTGACGATCATTTTGATTATCATACATCTCAAGATAAATACGAACATTTAGATCCAAAAACCTTGGCGCATCAAGGAACGTATTTGGTTCCGTTATTGAGCCATTTCTCAAATACAGATTTGACGAACTTAAATTCCAAAAACGATAAAGTTTATTTTTCAATTCCGTTTTCATTTGTGAGTTATCCTTTTGAATGGATTTTGCCGATGCTGATTATTGCTTTTGGACTGTTTTTAATCTTCATTTTTATAGGTTTAGGAAAACAACTTTTACGTTTAGACGAGATAATTAAAGGATTTGTTCCGCTATTAGGTTCTTTAATTGTTGGTGGTGGAATTACTTTTTTGGGATGGCGAATTTTGCTTGCCATTTACCCACAATACAACGATATTCTCCACGGATTTACTTACAATGGACACGATTACATCTACGGATTTGTATGTTTGACATTAGCATTTTGCTTTTTGTTTTACGGAAAAACGGCTAAAAAATATTTGGAAATGAATCAGATGATTGCTCCATTATTTATTTGGTTACTAGTAAATATTGGAATTTTCTTAAATCTTCAAGGCGCAGGATTTTTAATAATTCCTGTAATTTCCAGCACATTTATGTTGGGTTATTATGTGGTTACTCAAAAAACAAATTCGGTTTTAAATCTGATTTTGGCACTTCCAACTTTAGTCATTCTTGCACCATTTATTCAAATGTTTCCAATTGGTTTGGGATTGAAAATATTGGTGGGAAGTTCGGTTTTAACGGTTTTGAGTTTTGTTTTATTGTTGCCGATTTTTGGTTCGTTTACACAAAAGAAACTCTGGGCAACTTTGTTCTTTTTACTAGCTATCGGTTTGTTTATAAAAGCACATCAATCGAGTGGTTATACTTATGGAAAAGCAAAACCTAACAGTTTGGTTTATGTTTTAAATGCTGATTCCAACAAAGCGAATTGGGCAACTTACGACACCAATTTAGACGAATGGACAAAAGGATATTTGGGTGAAAATCCGAAAGATGCAAAATCATTAAATACTAATAAATTGTATAGCAAATATGGTTCAGAATTTACTTTTATGAGTGATGCACCATTGAAAAATATTGCAAAACCAACCATTGAATTCCTGAAAGATTCTGTAATTGGAACGAAACGCTATTTGAAAATTAAGCTTTCGCCAAATAGAAAAGTAAACCGATATGATATTTTCTCCAATACAAAAATCAATAATCTGAAAGCTAATGGAGTGAAATCAATTGATTTGAAAAGTAAAATTTCGGGTAAAATAAGTAATAAGATTTTGAGTTATTATGTGGTTGATAATTTGCCTTTAGAATTAGAATTTTCGATTTCAAATAGTGATAAATTGGATATGAATTTTGTAGAAAGTTCTTTCGATTTGATGACCAATCCAATATTTAATATGGCGAAAAGACGTGATTGGATGATTCCGACGCCATTTGTTTTAACGGATGCTGTTGTGATAAAAGGAAAAGTAAAAGCGAGTCCAATTTTAGAAGACAATCCGAAACCTTTGCCTAAAAGAGTTTATCGAAATATTGCAGTTGATAGCTTGAAACAATCTGCCACGGATTAACGATTTTATAAAATAATTCAGCAAATTGAGATGCTGAAACAAGTTCAGCATACATGAAACAAATTAGTATTTTAGGTTGTGGTTGGTTGGGATTGCCTTTAGCAAAATCGTTGATTGAAAAAGGGTTTTCAATAATTGGTTCTACAACTTCTGTGGAAAAAATTGCTATTTTGGAAGAAGCTAGAATTGTACCTTTTCAGATTAGTTTATTTGAAGATAAAATTGAAGGAAATCTAGATTTATTTTTATCAAACTCAGATGTTCTAATTATAGATATTCCTCCAAAATTACGTGGAGATTCCAAAGAAAATTTCGTTGCTAAAATTCAAAATATAATTCCATTTATTGAAAAATCATCGGTTGAAAAAGTGATTTTTGTGAGTTCAACTTCGGTTTATGAAGACAACAATTCGATAATTACAGAAGATACTATTCCAAATCCTGATACCGAAAGCGGAAGGCAATTGCTAGAAGCCGAACATCTTTTACAAAGTAATAGCAATTTCCAAACAATAATTGTACGTTTTGGTGGATTGATTGGTGAAGAAAGACATCCAATTAAATTTTTAGCTGGAAGAGAAAACATCGAAAATCCGGAAGGTCCAATAAACCTTATTCATCAAGTAGATTGCATTGGAATTATCGAAGCGATTATAGAACTTCAACAAACTCAGTCTGAGAATTGGAATGAAGTATTCAATACAGTTGCGCCTTTTCATCCAACTCGAAAAGAATATTACACTCATAAAGCAATCGAACTAAATTTGCCTTTACCTGAATTTGACTATTCAAAACCGTCTATTGGGAAAACAATTTTGAGTGATAAAGTTAAATCGGTTATAAATTATGAATTTAAAAAGAAAACTTTATGAATTCAAACGATTTAATAGGAACTATTGGTGTTGGAATAATTCTTATTGCCTATTTTTTAAATATGTTTTCATTGATTCCAAACAATGGAAAGTTATTTTATTTACTCAATATTATTGGTGCAAGTATTGCTTGTTTTGCATCTTATCTTATTAATTATATTCCTTTTGTAATTCTAGAAGGAACATGGGCTTTGGTTAGTGTTGTTGGCTTGATTAAAAGTTGTAAATCTAATACTTAGTTGTAGGAAACCCTCTTTCCTCTGCCAATCTATTCATTTCAATTAAAAACTCTTCTTCTGTAACCACTTTTCCTTTTGTTGGCTTCTCTAGAATAAACAATGGCATTTTTTCTGGAGAAAGAATTTCAGTACAATAGTATTTTCTTTTTTTATCTGTTAATTCTAAAATCAATCCGTCTAATCCACCAAAATCTTGTGGTCCAATTTGATACTTTAATGCTGGTGCATACCAAGCAATGGTATAAAATGTTTTGTCTTTACCTTTAATTGTTTTTACCTCTTTTGAAACTGCTTTATAACAAGTGTAACCTAATATTTCTTTGGTTTCGTTTGATAATTCCCATTTAAAGTCTTTTTGTTTTTTATTGACAATAAAATAATTATCCAAAAATATCTTTTGCTCAATATAGTTATTAGTTAAACCATCAAAAAAATAATTACTGTCGCCACCCAAAGCTTTTCCCATGTGAGCTTCAGAAAAGGACATCTTATCATGTAAAAACCATAAAGATTCCTTTCCCTTAATTCTTAATGAATAAGTTAAATCTTCTAATTGTTGTTCCATTTTAAGAAGATATTCTTTAATTAATTTCGAATTTTCATCTGTCGGATCATACATAGATTCTGAACTTGTAACTTTGTAAACAAACTCCATTTTTTCTTGAGAAAACCCAAAAAAGCCGAACAATAAAACCAATAATACTATTTTTTTCATTTTAAAAATCTTTATGTTAAAACGATAAAAGGCACAATTTCTTGTGCCTTTTAATGATTTTATTTTACCAAATTTTAACTCGATTCTCTGGCTTAACATATAATTTATCTGTTTCTTTAATATCGAATGCTTTATAAAATTCATCAACATTTACTAAAGGGACATAAGCACGATATTGTCCTGGCGAATGTGGATCGGTTTTTACTTGATTTTTAATGGCTTCATCACGCATTTTACTTCTCCAAATGGTTGCCCATGAAATAAATAAACGTTGCTCTGGTGTGTAACCATCAATTAATCCAGGATTTCCATTTTGTTTTAAATGTATTTGTAATCCATCATAAGCAGCATTAATTCCACCCAAGTCACCAATATTTTCTCCTAATGTGAATTTACCATCAACAAAAGTTCCTGGTAATGGTTCTAATGCACTGTATTGAGCTGCCAATGCACCACCAAGTCCTGTAAATTGTTTTAAATCATCTTCTGTCCACCAATTTACAAGGTTTCCATCAGCATTATATCTTGAACCCGAATCATCAAATCCATGAGAAATTTCGTGACCAATTACAGCTCCAATTCCACCATAATTTACAGCTTCATCAGCTTTATAGTCATAAAATGGAGGTTGTAAAATTGCTGCTGGAAATACAATTTCATTATAAGATGCATTATAATAAGCGTTTACCGTTTGTGGTGACATTCCCCAACGAGTTTTATCCACTGGTTTTTGTAAATCGGCAATATTTTCTGCAAAACCCCACTTTGTAACATTTTTCATGTTGTCATAGTAGTTTCCTCCTTCTTCAATACTTTTGATTTCTAACTTAGAATAATCTTTCCATTTATCTGGATAACCAATTTTTACAACCGATTTTCTCAATTTATTGATTGCTCCTTTTCTTGTTTCAGGAGTCATCCATGATAAATTATTGATTCTATTTTCATAAGCTAAGAAAATATTATCTATCATTTTTCTTGCTTTTTCTTTAGCTTCAGCTGGAAATTTTTGTTCAACATACAATTTC
>JAAFHW010000089.1 GCA_013298525.1 Flavobacteriia bacterium | reverse complement strand
GACGAATATTAAAAAAAATAAACTAACACAACAGAAAAAAGTCTCCTTTGGGGCTTTTTTTTTGTTTAAATTTGCACACCCAAATTAGGGATAATAAAAAAATAAATACAAACCCATTATGAGTTTCATTAATAATATACTTAAAATTTTCGTAGGTGATAAATCTGAAAAAGATGTAAAAGCTACACAACCTTATATTGCTAAAATTAAAGCACTTGAACCAGCATTAATGGCTTTATCTCACGATGAGTTAAGAGCAAAAACTGCTGAATTCAAAGAAAAAATTAAGCTAGCTCGAGCAAAACAAGATGCTGAAATTGCTGCAAAAAAAGCAGATGCTGAAAATACCTTAGACATCGATTTAAGAGAAGACATCTATAATGCTATTGATGCATTAGAAAAAGAAGCTTACGAAATTTCAGAAAAAGTATTAATGGAAATTCTTCCTGAAGCTTTTGCAGTTGTAAAAGAAACTGCAAGACGTTTCAAAGAAAATACTACAATTACAGTTACTTCAACAGAAAAAGACAGAGAACTTTCTGCTACAAAACCATACATTACTCTTGTTGGAGATCAAACAAATTGGGCAAACCAATGGAATGCTGCAGGAAAAGAAATCACTTGGGACATGATTCACTATGATGTTCAGTTAATTGGTGGTATCGTCTTACATCAAGGGAAAATTGCCGAAATGCAAACAGGAGAAGGAAAAACATTAGTTGCTACTCTTCCACTTTACTTGAATGCATTAACTGGAAATGGAGTTCATTTAGTAACTGTAAATGACTACTTAGCAAAACGTGATAGTACTTGGAAAGCTCCTTTATTTGAATTCCACGGAATAACAGTTGATTGTATCGACAACCATTCGCCAAATTCTGATGCAAGAAGAAAAGCTTATGAAGCTGATATTACTTATGGTACAAACAATGAATTTGGTTTTGATTACCTAAGAGATAACATGGCACATTCGCCAGAAGATTTGGTTCAAAGAAAACACAATTATGCCATTGTCGACGAGGTTGACTCTGTATTGATTGATGATGCTAGAACTCCATTAATTATTTCTGGTCCAGTTCCTGATGGTGATCGTCATGAATTTAATGAATTGAAACCGAAAATTGAAAACTTATTCAATTTGCAACGTCAACTTGCTAATGGATTTTTAGCAGAAGCCAGAAAATTGATAAAAGAAGGAAATACTAAAGATGGTGGTTTTCAGTTGTTGAGAGCTTATCGTTCGCTTCCAAAAAACAAAGCACTTATTAAATTTTTGAGTGAAGAAGGTGTAAAAGCACTTTTGCAAAAAACTGAAAATGAGTACATGCAAGACAACAACCGCAAAATGCCAATTGTTGACGAAGCATTATATTTTGTAATTGAAGAAAAAAACAATCAGGTAGAATTGACTGATAATGGAATCAAATTCCTATCGCAAGATACTGATGAAAGCTTTTTCGTACTTCCAGATATTGGAACTGAAATTGCTGCTATTGAAAAACAAAATCTTGAGAAAGATAAAGAAGCTGAAGCTAAAGAAAAATTATTTCAAGACTTCGGAATCAAATCTGAACGTATCCATACACTTACACAATTACTAAAAGCTTACACTCTTTTTGAAAAAGATGTAGAATATGTTATCATGGATAACAAAATTCTTATTGTTGATGAGCAAACTGGTCGTATTATGGATGGTCGACGTTATTCAGACGGATTACACCAAGCCATTGAGGCAAAAGAACAAGTAACCATTGAAGCTGCAACGCAAACTTTTGCTACAATTACACTTCAAAACTACTTCCGTATGTACAGCAAATTAGCTGGTATGACAGGAACTGCAGTTACAGAAGCTGGTGAGCTTTGGGAAATTTACAAATTAGACGTAGTTGAAATTCCAACCAACAGAGGAATTTCTAGAAATGATAAAGAA
Organism: Flavobacteriia bacterium; assembly: GCA_013298525.1. Classification (GTDB taxonomy): domain Bacteria; phylum Bacteroidota; class Bacteroidia; order Flavobacteriales; family Flavobacteriaceae; genus Flavobacterium. The sequence goes on along the minus strand of JAAFHW010000089.1, from coordinate 9,461 downwards.
GATTTAATCTATCGTTCTGTTCGTGAAAAATTTAATGCTGTTATTGAAGATGTAACTCAATTATCTGCATCAGGAAGACCTGTATTAATTGGAACAACATCGGTTGAAATTTCAGAATTGTTGAGTAGAATGCTGAAAATGCGTGGTGTTGCTCACAACGTATTGAATGCCAAAATGCACAAAAGTGAAGCAGAAATTGTTGCTGAAGCAGGAAAACCTGGAGTAGTAACCATTGCAACCAATATGGCTGGTCGTGGAACCGATATTAAATTAACTCCAGAAGTAAAAGCTGCTGGTGGTTTAGCAATTATTGGTACTGAACGTCACGATTCGCGTCGTGTTGACCGTCAGTTACGTGGTCGTGCTGGTCGTCAAGGAGATCCAGGAAGTTCACAATTTTACGTTTCTCTAGAAGATAACTTAATGCGTTTATTTGGTTCAGAAAGAGTTGCAAAAGTTATGGACAGAATGGGATTGAAAGAAGGTGAAGTGATTCAACATTCTATGATGACTAAATCTATCGAAAGAGCTCAGAAAAAAGTAGAAGAAAATAACTTTGGTACTCGTAAACGTTTGTTAGAATATGATGACGTTATGAATGCACAAAGAGAAGTAGTTTACAAACGTCGTCGTCATGCTTTACATGGAGAACGTTTGAAACTAGATATTGCAAATATGATGTATGATACTTGCGAAGTAATCGTTGGTGATAATAAAGCAAGTAATGATTTTAAAAACTTTGAATTCGAATTAATTCGTTATTTCTCGATAACTTCACCAGTATCAGAAGGTGATTTTGCAAAATTATCAGAAATGGAATTGACTGGTAAAGTTTATAAAGCTGCAATGCAATATTACACTGAAAAAACAGAAAGAAGTGCAAGAGAAGCATTCCCTATCATTGCTAATGTTTATGAGCAAGAAGGAAATACATTTGAGAGAATTATAGTTCCTTTTACAGATGGTATCAAATCATTGAATGTTGTTACCGATTTGAAAAAAGCATACGAATCTCATGGGACACAATTAATTGCTGATTTTGAGAAGAATATCACATTAGCAATTGTTGATGAAGCTTGGAAAAAACACTTACGTAAAATGGATGAATTGAAACAATCAGTTCAACTTGCTGTTCACGAACAAAAAGATCCATTACTGATTTATAAATTAGAAGCTTTTAATTTATTTAGAACCATGTTAGATGGCGTAAATAAAGAAGTTATTTCGTTCTTGTTTAAAGGTGATTTACCACAGCAAAACAATAACATACAAGAAGCAAGAGAAGTAAAACGTAAGCAAGATTACATTGAATTTAAAGATGAAATCCCAAATAGCGACACCCTAGCGGAACAAAACCGTGAAGCTGGACAAACGCAACAACGTCAAGTAACAGAGACTATCGTTCGTGATCAACCTAAGATTAACAGAAACGATAATGTTACTATCAAACACGTTATGAGTGGAAAAACAGAAAGCTTGAAATACAAAAAAGCTGAAAGTATGATTGCAAGTGGTGAATGGGTTATCGTTAACGAATAAGTAAATTTGCTCAAAATACAATCCTCAATTGTGAAAGCAGTTGAGGATTTTTTTATATTTGAAAAAAATAATTATATGTTTGAAAACAAAACATTATCCGATCAAGAAAACCCAAAAAGCATACAAGAGTATGTTGTTTCTAGCCTTATTGCTGAACAACCTAAACGACTAATTATTGCTGCTTTATTAGAAAAAGGAATCGAGGAAGAAGAAGCAAAAAAACTAATTGCTGATGGCGAAGACAAATTAATGGATGCGGAAAGAGCAGAAGCAAACAAAGATATACTATATGGAGCCATTTGGCTTGTAGTTGGAATAGCAATCACATTTTCAGGAATTGGATTGATAACCTACGGAGCTATAATTTATGGTTTATTTAGATTATTCAAAGGATTAAGTAATACAAATATTTTATAAAAAAAACATGCAAAACATCATCGACCGCTTTATAAGCTATGTCATTATCGATACAGAATCGGATGCAAATTCTCCGACGACACCAAGTACTAAAAAACAATTAGATCTTGCCAATTTATTAGTTAAAGAATTAAATACTATTGGATTAACAGAAGTTACCATTGATGAAAATGGCTATGTTATGGGAACATTACCTAGCAATGTTGACCATGAAGTTCCAACAATTGGATTTGTTTCACATTATGACACATCTCCAGATTTTACTGGTAAAGATGTAAAACCACAAATTATAGAAAACTATGATGGTGGCGATATTGTTTTAAATAAAGAGCAAAATATCATTCTTTCTCCGAGTTACTTTAAAGATTTATTATTGTATAAAGGACAAACTTTAATTACAACAAACGGATTAACACTTTTAGGAGCTGACGACAAAGCTGGTTTAACTGAAATTGTTACTGCTATGGAATATTTAGTGCAACATCCTGAAATTAAGCATGGAAAAATAAGAGTTGGATTTACTCCAGATGAAGAAATTGGTCGTGGTGCCGATATTTTTGACGTAGAAAAATTTGGTGCAAAATGGGCTTACACAATGGACGGAAGTCAAATTGGTGAATTAGAGTATGAAAACTTTAATGCTGCTGGAGTAAAAATCAAATTCAAAGGAAAAAGTGTTCATCCTGGTTATGCCAAAGGTAAAATGATAAATTCAATGCTTATAGCAAATGATTTTATAAACCAATTACCAAAGAATGAAATTCCTCAAGAAACGGTAGATTATGAAGGGTTTTACCATGTTGTAGGTCTTTCAGGAAGTATTGAAGAAAGCGTAGTTGAACTGATAATTCGTGATCATGATGCCAATTTATTTCAAGAAAGAAAAAATAAAGTTTTAGAAATTGCTGGAGGAATTAATAAAAAATTCGCTCAACAATTTGGCGAAGATATTTGCATTGCAGAAGTTAAAGACCAATACTATAACATGCGCGAAAAGGTTGAACCGATGATGTTTATTGTAGATTTAGCCGAAGAAGCTATGAAGCAATTAGGAATCACACCATTAATAAAACCAATTCGTGGAGGAACAGATGGCTCAAGATTATCTTATATGGGATTACCTTGTCCGAATATATTTGCTGGTGGTCATAATTTCCATGGAAAATATGAATATGTTCCAGTAGAAAGTATGCAAAAAGCCGTTGATGTAATTGTAAAAATTGCTGAGTTAACAGCCACAACAGATTTTTCAGATAAATAATTCTTTTATTTCTGAAATAAGATTATCAAAAAATGGAAGAAAAAAAAAGTTGGAATAGTAATGATTTATGGGAAGAAGAACTAGAGATTCTAAAATCCATAATCAACAAAACCGAATTAATTGAAACCACAAAATGGGGCGGAATTGTTTATGTTGCAAACAATAAAAACGTAATCGGAATTGGTGGATTCAAAAACTTTTTTACCATTTGGTTTTTTAATGGCGTTTTTCTAAAAGACGAACTAAATGTTTTGGTTAATGCAAATGAAGGTGTGACCAAAGCTCTTCGTCAGTGGAGATTTACTTCTAAAGAGGAAATCAACGAAAAGCAAATTTTAGCTTACATCAAAGAAGCTATAACAAATGAAAAAGAAGGAAAATCGATTAAACCAACTAAGAAAGCAAGAATAATTTGTGAGTTTTTAGATGCCGAATTAGAATCAGATAAAGAACTTTCTATTGCTTTTGAAAAATTTACATCTTCAAAACAGAATGAGTTTCTTGAATATATTGAAACTGCAAAGCAAGAAAAAACTAAACTTGCAAGATTTGAAAAAATCAAACCAATGATTCTAAATAATATAGGTTTGAATGATAAATACAGATAAAATAGTCAAAAAAAATCCCAAACTTCATCATTTGAAATTTGGGATTTTTTAATATTGGAATCTAAACTTATGCTTTCTTATTCAAAGCAGCACTCATATCAAGAGATATAGCAGATTTTTCCATTTTTAATTTTCCTGACATTGTTTCTATAACAACAGTAGTTTCAGCTAATTCAGCAATTTTACCATGAAAACCACTTTTAGTGACTATTTTATCACCAACTTTCAAACTACTTTCAAACTCTTTCTCTTTTTTAGCTTTCTTTTGTTGTGGTACTATCATAAACAAATAGATTACAACAAACATTAGAATAAACGGTAAAAACTGACTTATCTGTCCCATATTTTTTATTATTTAAATTTATATTAAACCTCTTCCGGCTTTATTAACTCTATTATTTTTTTGGAAATCTTTTACAAGATTATCTAAAATTCCATTAATAAAAAGACTACTTTTTGGTGTTGAATATTCTTTAGCAAGTTCTAAATATTCATTAATAGTTACTTTCAAAGGAATTGATGGGAATTTCAAAAATTCACAAATAGCCATTTTCAAAATTATTGTATCCAATTCGGCTATTCGTTCTACATCCCAATTTGGCGTTTTATCAATAAATTCTTTTGCTAATTCACTTTCGTTTAACACCGTTTTTCTAAACAATGCTGAAGCAAAATCTTTATCTTCTTCGTCTTTATAAATTGCAGGAACTTTCATTAAATCAGCATCAGCCGACATATGACGCAATTGCTTTTGAATTTGAGTATTTACAACAGGAATATCGTCTACCCAAGTCAATTTAAAATCTTCTAAGTATGAATATAATTTTTCATTTGGAGCAATCAATTCAGAGAACATATCTACCACAAAAAAACGCTCTTCTTCAAAAGTAACCGCTTTTTTAGCCATGTAATTCTGATACAAATCACTTTGCTTTACATCTTGTAAAAGCAATAAAATGGTATCATCATTTGCCTGCCAGTTGTTGATTTTCCTTTTTTCTAAAGCAATACTCAACGAATTACTTTCTTCTAAAGCAACAAGAATAGGATTATTAACAAAACGTTGATTTGGATTTCGCTCTTCAGGTGTAGCAAGATGCTTTTTCTGAGCAATTTCGATATATTCTATTTCCTTTTTTCGAATTTCGACTAAAGAAGACAACATTATTAGATATAAATCTAAAATATTTTCTAGACTAGCTTGCAAAAATTTTTCTTGTTTTTCAAGATCGTCAGAACCACTTTGGTGCATAGCATAAATAGCTTGCATCACTTTTATACGGATATGTCTTCTGTTTAACACGGATAAGAACTTTTAAAAATTAACAAAGCGAAAGAAATTGCTCTTTCGCTTTGCAAAAATAAAACTATTTTTTTTAAACACTTAACTATTTAGCGTTTTCTTTTTTTCTTTGTTCGATTCTAAGTTCAGCAATTGCCATTGCCGCTTTTTGAGGCGTCAAATTGTTAGCTTTAGCATAATCAAAAATTTCTAAAGTTGTATTGTAGATGTTTTCTGTTCTACGCATTGATTCTGCTTTGTCATAATGAGCAATTTCTGCATAAACATTGATAATTCCACCTGCGTTGATTAAGAAATCTGGTGCATAAACAATACCTCTTTCTTGCAAAATTGGTCCGTGAACGTTTTCATTTGCCAACTGATTGTTAGCTGCTCCAGCAATAACTTTAGCATTTATCTTGTAAACTGTATCGTCATTAATAGTTGCTCCAAGTGCGCAAGGTGCATAAATATCAACATCTGCAGTATATAAATCGCTTCCTGTATAAATTGAAGCACCATATTTTTTACTTACTTCTTCAAGACGTCCTTCGTTGATATCTGCAATTTGAACCAAAGCTCCTTCTTTAGTTAAATACTCAACTAAAGTTTCACCAACGTGACCGATTCCTTGAACTAATATTTTTTTACCGTCTAAATTATCTGAACCAAATTGGTATTTAGCAGCAGCTTTCATTCCCATGTAAACACCATAAGCGGTTACTGGAGAAGGATTACCCGAACCACCACGTGATTCTGAAATTCCTGTTACGTATGGAGTTACATCACGAACCGTATCCATATCGGCAGTTACCATACCAACATCTTCAGCAGTAATATATCTTCCAGATAAGGAATGAACAAACTCACCAAATTTACGCATCATTTCTGGCGTTTTTTGAGTTTTAGCGTCACCTATAATAACTGCTTTTCCTCCACCAAGATCTAAACCTGTAATTGCAGATTTATAAGTCATGCCACGAGAAAGACGTAAAACATCGTTTAATGCTTCCCATTCGTTTGCATAATTCCACATTCTAGTTCCACCCAAAGCTGGCCCTAAAACTGAATTGTGAATACCAATTATTGCTTTTAATCCTGTATCTTTGTCGTTGCAAAAAACAATTTGCTCGTGATTATCAAATGATAGCTGTCCGAAGACTGGATCCATTTTTTGAAGCTCTTTTGGAGTTGTGATTTCTGTAGTCATAAAAATATATTTGGGTTGCGACTTTATCAATAAGTCATCGCAAATTTAACTTTTTATTCAAAATAATTCATGAAATTTAGTTTTAATTAGCATATTGTTAATAAAATTAATTTTTACTGAATATTTTAAAAATGAATTATTTCTATCATTTTAACAATTATAGAAGTATTTCCGCAAATAATTAAAGAATTAAAATGAAAGAATTACAATATTTAAATAAATATTTTGTCAAATATAAATACCGATTTTTACTAGGTATCGTCATAACTATTGTAGCACAAATCTTTAGATTGTTTACTCCAAAATTAATTAGTAAATCATTCAAAGCTATTGAAGATTTCCATAAAACTAATGTAAGTAACGACATCATTAAAAGTCAACTTATTGAAAATGTTTTACTTATAATTGGAACTACAATAATTGCTGGAGTTTTAACTTTCTTGATGCGTCAAACTTTAATTGTAATGTCGCGTCATATTGAATTTGATTTGAAGAACGAAGTCTTCAAGCATTATGAAGTTTTAGATCAGAATTTTTACAAACAAAATCGCACAGGAGATTTGATGAGCAGAATTAGTGAAGATGTTGCCAAAGTGCGAATGTATGTTGGTCCTGCTGTGATGTACACAATAAATACCTTAATTACTTTTACAATTGTGATTATATACATGTATAATGTTTCACCAAGATTAACATTATACACACTTCTACCCTTACCTATTTTATCGTTTATCATTTTCAAATTGAGTGTTGAAATCAACAAACGAAGTACTATTTTTCAGCAATATTTATCTAAAATCTCAAGTTATACGCAAGAAGTTTTTTCTGGGATTAGAGTTATAAAAGCTTATGGATTAGAGAAACAAAATCAAAATAATATTATTGATTTAGCGAAAGAAAGTAAATCTAAGAGTATGAGTTTGGCCAATGTTCAATCCTTTTTTGGTCCGTTGATGGTGACTTTAATTGGTGTAAGTAACTTGGTGGTGATTTATTTTGGTGGAATGATGTACATCAATGGCGAAATTGATAGCATCGGAAAAATTGCCGAATTTATTTTATATGTAAACATGCTAACTTGGCCTGTAGCTACAATTGGTTGGGTTTCATCGTTAGTACAAGAAGCAGAAGCATCTCAAAAAAGATTGAATGAATTCTTAAAAGTAGAACCTGAAATTAAAAATACCAATCCAAATCATTCAGTAATTAAAGGTGAAATTGAATTTAAAAATGTAAGTTTTACTTACGATGATACCAATATTGAAGCTTTGAAAGATGTTTCCTTTAAAGTTGCAAAAGGACAAACTCTAGCCATTTTGGGTAAAACAGGTTCAGGAAAATCGAGTATTCTTACATTAATTACAAGAATGCACGATGTGAAAGTTGGTGCCATTTTAATGGACGGAACTCCTTTGGCGGAACTAAATTTATATGATTTAAGAAACAGCATCGGAATTGTTCCGCAAGATGCCTTTTTGTTTTCAGATACTATAAAGAATAATATCAAATTTGGAAAAGAAAATGCTACTGACGAAGAAGTATTTGAAGCAGCAAGAAAATCGGTAGTTCATGACAATATTATTCAGTTCAACCAACAATATGAAACCATTCTTGGTGAAAGAGGAATTACTCTTTCTGGTGGACAAAAACAACGTGTTTCTATAGCCAGAGCGATTATAAAAAACCCTGAAATTCTTCTTTTTGATGATTGTCTTTCAGCAGTTGATACAGAAACTGAAGAGCAAATTTTAAATAATTTATTGGAAATTTCTAAAGACAAAACCACTATAATTGTTAGTCATAGAGTTTCCTCAGCAAAAAATGCTGATATAATTATAATTTTAGAAGAAGGAAAAATCATCCAACAAGGTTCTCATAATCAATTAGTAAACCAAGAAGGCTATTATAAAGAACTTTATTACAAACAACTTTCTGAAAAAGAAGTAGAATAATTCTTGCATCGTAACATTTTTTTTATCATTTTCGTAAAAGAAAAACTACACTAATTGACAGAACGAATATGAGAGAACACGACATGTTAGAAAAAGATGAAATTTTTTCTAAAGTATTGAGAGCAGGAAGAAGAACTTATTTCTTTGATGTAAGAGCTACAAAAGCTGAAGATTACTACATTACCATTACTGAAAGTAAAAAATTTACCGAAGAAGATGGATCATTTCACTTTAAAAAGCATAAAATTTATTTGTACAAAGAAGATTTTACAGCTTTCAAAGAAATTCTAGACGAAATGACATCGTTTGTATTGAACAATAAAGGCGAAGAAGTAATTTCTGAAAGACACCAAAAAGATTTCAAAAAAGAATATTTCACCGAAAAAACAGAAGGCGAAGAAGAACCAAAGACAACTAGCTTTACCGATATTGATTTTGATGATATTTAAAATAAAAACAGACTCCAAAAGTTGAAAGATTTTTGGAGTTTTTAATTTCTAGCCATTTTTAAAGTTATGAAGCATTTAATCTTTTATTTATTGGTTTGTTGTAATGCATTTGCACAAAATAATTCAGTTAAAAAGGAAGATACTGTTTTAAATAACGCTAAAATTCAATACAATAGTAACGGCTATAAAAAAGTAACAAACAATTCTAAATTTGGAGTAGTTGATAGCACAGGAGTAGAAACTATTCCGTCAATTTATGACCAAATGGGTTTCTTTTCTGAAGATAAAATCTGGGTGAAATTGGGTGATAAAATGGGTTCGTTTTCAAAAACTGGACAAGAAATCATTCCTCTTATATATGATTATGTTGGGAACTTTAAAGATGAAAGAGCAGTTGTTGTAAGTAAAGGAAAATACGGTTATTGCGATGCAGATGGCAAAGTAGCCATTCCGTTAATTTATGATATTGCTGACCAATTTAAAAATGGAATAGCTATTGTCAATAAATCATATAAATGCGGAATAATTGATGTAAATGGAAAAGTTTTACTTCCCATAATTTATGACGGAATTGATGGTTTTGATAATGGAGTAGCAAGAGTTTATAAAAACAACAAGTGGGGTTATATTGATACTAACTTTAAAGAAATAATTCCTTGCATTTATGAAAGAGCCAACTTTTTTAGAGATGGATTATGTCTTTTATTGTTAAATGGAAAGATTGGCTTCGCTGACAAATCTGG
>JAAFHW010000088.1 GCA_013298525.1 Flavobacteriia bacterium | reverse complement strand
ATTAATTAAAACTGATAATAATAATTTATTCATGGTATAATATTCTAGTTAGTTAAGCAATATCCATAAAATAATAATATTTACGCATCAAAAATTGACTTGAATTGCTTAAAATTGACTTTATTTCTAATAATTAGTAGAATTAATCGAGAGTAGAAATAATTCCAAAAAAGAGAAGTATGTTATATTATAATTTTATTGTTAATTCAAGTACATTTAAATGTAAAAAAAAGAGTATGTATACATTTATACTTCAGTTTCAATAAATGAATTTATGTCTAAATCAAATTTGTGTAAGTCGAGATCTATTATTAGACTTTCTTTGGGTTTGTAAATTATTTATAGCCTAATTGAATTAATTGGCTACAAGTATTTTGAGTAATCTTGAGGAATATAAGTATTAATTTCTCTTAAATACTTCCTTAAAGCTATTTTGGTTGCATGACCTGTTATCGACATGATATTAGATTCAGCCTCTTCAGGTGTCATTTCCTTTATAAAGGTATTATATAGTTTAGAAATAAAAGTATGTCTAAAACTGTAAAGTCCATAATCTTTACCTAAACCAAATTTCTTTTTTACTTCGAAGAAATAATCTGAATAATCATTTCTTCTGCTCGTTTCATTAGCATCCCAAAATTGCCCAAAATCTTTTCTACCAAACAGGAAGGCATCCTTATTGTATGAAGAAATATCTGGCATTTCATCAATAAGTATTTGAGGTATTCTTTTTAGTTTAAAACCTGTTTTAGTCTTAATCTTAATAATTTTATCGTTTAGGTCGATATCGCCTATAGTAAGTCTGTTAACTTCAACAGGTCTTAAAAAGTTGTATGAAATAAATTTTACGTATAAAGAAAGTAATTTGTTATTCTTGTCTAAATAATCGAAAATCTTAGTTTCTTCAGTACTTGAATACGATTTATTTTTTTCAGGATTGCTTTTTAATACAGGTATCTTTTGAACAAAATTTTGAGGAATTATTTCATTATGTTCTAAAGTTGAAAAAATAGTGCTAATATCTGCTCTAGTGTTATTTCTATTTTTAGGAGATGTGCTAATTAAAATCTCATTAAGGTAATGTGTTACAACTTTTTTATTTACAGAGATAATTAATCTGTTTTTAAAACCATTTTCGCTCAACCATTTTTCAAAACGATTAATTCTTCCTTCCAATCCTTTGTAAGAAGTTTCAGCTAAAGTGCTTTTTTTAATATTTAATGCAAATTCAAAAGCTTCACTTATTGATTTGTTTTGAGAATCTTCGTTCTCAAAATTGAAGTTTCCGTCAGGATTATAGGGATTAAATCCATCTTTTAATAGAACAGATAAGTTACGTTGAATAGTTTTCAACCATTCAATTCTCTCTTTTTTATCATAATGTTGAGGTGAATAGATGTTATTTGGAAACCTTTCAAGTGGTCCGTCAATTATTTTTCTAAAAGAAAAATAGACATACCAACGTTTTGATAAATCACCATTGGCATCATAAATCTTAGGTTCAGAGTATCTTTTCTTTTGTATCACTTTATGTTCAAAATCGTGTTCAGTGTACAAATATCGTAATAAATTAGACATAAAAAAAGCGGGATTAAATTGCTCTAATCCCGCATAAAATCTAGTATTACGTCTTTTTAAAAACTTGTAGCGAGGACGGGAGTTGAACCCGTGACCTCAGGGTTATGAATCCTGCGCTCTAACCAACTGAGCTACCTCGCCTGATATGGCATTCTCTGAATGCGGGTGCAAATATAAGACTAATATAACATTGTCCAAATAATAAATTGAAAAAAAATATTTTTTTTCTTGACTGCTTTTTTAAATAAAAATTATATATTTCGCAAAAATTAGAATATGTCACCAAAAGTACGTTACGAAATAGAATTTCCTATAAATTCTTCTCCTCAATTACTATATCAATATATTTCAACTCCTTCTGGATTACAAGAATGGTTTGCAGATATTGTTAATTCAAGAGGTGAGTTTTTTACCTTTGAGTGGGATGATACTGAAGAGCATGCAAGATTAGCCGCAAAGAAAACTGGCGAAAAAGTAAAGTTCAAATGGATTGATGACAACAAAAAAGATACAGAATACTATTTTGAACTAAGAATTTTAGAAGATGAAATTACTAAAGATGTCTCTTTAATGGTTGTAGATTTTGCAATCGAAGAAGAATTAGACGAGTCCAAACAACTTTGGGAAAATCAAGTTTCCGATTTAAAACATGTTATTGGTTCTGTTTAAAAATCATTTTTAAAACTTATATTTGTCCCGTCTTATTCTAATAAATAGACGGGATTTTTTTATGATTAATTACAACGGCGAAATTCAATCTTCAGACACTACTTTGTCTAATGCTAATAGAGGTTTTTTATATGGTGATGGTGTTTTTGAAACGCTAAAAATCGTAAATAATAAAATCTTATTTTTTGAAGATCATTATTTTAGATTAATGGCTTCTATGCGAATTGTAAGAATGCAAATCCCAAATAATTTTACTTTAGAATATTTAGAAGAGCAAGTTTTGAATTTAGCGAAAGCTAACAATTGTGAAAATTCTGCTCGTGTAAGATTAACTGTTTTTAGAAACGATGGAGGATTTTATCTTCCACAAACAAGAACTGTTTCATTTTTAATTCAAGTTTCACCATTAAATGAAACACATTATTCCTTTTCGGATGCGATTTATGAAGTAGATTTATACAAAGATTTTTACATCACAAAGCAATTACTCTCTACTATCAAAACTACCAATAAGATGATAAACATAACAGGTAGTATTTTTGCCGATGAAAATGATTTGCAAAATTGTCTGCTTCTGAATAACGAAAAAAACGTAGTCGAAGCATTGAATGGAAATCTCTTCATGTTAATTGGAAATCAATTGATAACACCATCTATTGAAGACGGCTGTTTAAATGGAATCATGAGAAAACAAGTACTTCAAATTGCTAAAAAAATTGAAGATATTGAAGTTTTGGAACAACCAATTTCACCTTTCGATTTGCAAAAAGCGGACGAACTATTTATTACCAATGTGATTACAGGAATTCAACCTATTACAAAATACCGCAAAAAAGAATACAAAAGTGATTTGTCAAAAACACTATTGGATAAAATTAATGACTTAATTTAGAATTGGATTTTCTGGTGCGTTAGACCAAATAACATATTCGCCACCTAATTCGATAATTTTTTCTTTCCAAAATTGCTTTGAAGATTTACTCAAAATCGAAGCTTGATAATTATTAGCAGTAATTATCCACGAGTTGGCTTGTAGTTCATCTTCCAATTGGTTAGAACTCCAACCAGTGTAACCCAAGAAAAAGCGGATATCTTCCTTATTGATTTTACCATCGTTGATTAAGTTCTTAGTTAATTCAAAATCACCACCCCAAAAAATTCCATTTGAAATTTCAATACTATTTGGAATCAACTCAGGAATGGTGTGAATGAAATATAAATTGTCTTGTTCCACTGGTCCGCCATTGTAGATGACAAACGAACCATTAATTTCTGGAAGCAAATCATTGATGGTATATTCAAGAGGTTTGTTCAAAATAAATCCAACAGAACCTTCTTCGTTATGGTCGGCCAATAAAATAACAGACCTATTAAAAGATAAGTCGCCAATTATGGATGGTTCTGCTATTAAAAGTTGTCCTTTTTGGAGTTTTTCAGATGTCATTTTGACGCAATTTTAACTAAAAGTACGAATAAAAGTTATAAAACCAAATTTTAGAGCAAAAAAAAACCATTCGATAAACGAATGGTTTTCTATATCAAAGATAAACTAGATTAGTTTACAGAACCTTCTAAGTCTGCTCCAGCTTTAAATTTTACTACATTTTTAGCAGCGATTTTGATAGTTTTTCCTGTTTGAGGATTTCTTCCGTCTCTAGCAGCTCTTTTAGATACTGACCATGATCCGAAACCTACTAAAGATACTCTTCCACCTTTTTTCAAAGTTGATCCTACGTTTCCTAAAAATGATTCTAAAGCTAATTTTGCAGCTGCTTTTGTAATTCCTGCGTCAGCAGCAATAGCATCGATTAATTCTGATTTGTTCATAATAATAGTTATTAATTGTTGGTTAAACTTTTTTGTTAATCAAAACAAATTTAGTAGAAATTACAGACTACACAAGTGATTCACATCATTTTTAGCTATTTTGTTAATAACTCGCGCAGTTTGTTAATAAAAGCATTGGTTTTGAGCAAAAAAATCTTATTTTTTCAATGATTGCAATGCCTTACACCGCTTTCGCGTTGGTTGAAAACGTTATTCCGTTTAACAATTCGAAGCTTTTCATTCTCTTTTTTCCAGGAAACTGTAAACTTAGTATTTCTAAAAATCCATTATTAACAGCTATTTTGATTTCTTTCTTAGTTGTAATGATACTTCCAGTTTCAAAATTATGTGATTCTTCAACCAATTTTGCTTCGTATAGTTTTACATTCCATTCTTCTGTTCCATCTTTGAAGAAACACCAAGCACTTGGATAAGGAGATAATCCTCTAATTAAGTTGTAAATTTCAACTCCCGATTTCGAAAAATCAATTTTACAATTGTCTTTATTTAATTTGTAAGCCGTTTTAATATCTGATGAATCGGTTTGAATTGTAGTAACAACATTTCCTTTTTCTATCAAAGCTAATGTTTCAACAACAGCTTCACTTCCAATTGCCATTAATCGGTCATGTAATTCTCCAGCACTTTCTGTAAATGAAATTGGAGTTTCTTTGCTCAAAATCATAGCACCAGTATCAATTTTATCATCAATAAAAAAGGTGGTAACTCCTGTTTTAGTTTCTCCATTTATAATTGCCCAATTAATTGGCGCTGCACCACGATAATTTGGTAGGAGTGATGCATGTAAATTAAAGGTTCCTAATGAAGGCATTTTCCAAACTACTTCGGGCAACATTCTAAAAGCAACTACAACTTGTAAATTGGCATTCAAACTTTTCAATTCCGCTAAAAAACCTTCGTCTTTTAAATTGGTTGGTTGCAATAAATTCAAATTATTTTCTAAAGCATATTCCTTTACTGCAGAATATTTTATTTTTTGTCCACGACCTGCTGGTTTGTCGGCTGCTGTTATTACTCCAACAACCTCGTAGTTATTTTTAATTATGGTATCCAAAATGCCAACAGCAAATTCTGGAGTTCCCATAAATAAGATTCTTAATTTTTCCATTTTATGCTGAATTTATTTCAGTATCTATTTTTTTATCGAATATAAATTATTTGGCTTAACAATAATAGTATCGTTTTCCATTAAATTTTGAAGTGCAAAGATAACATCGTCTTTTGGATATTTGGTCAACTTTTGAATATCTCTCGAACTCATTTCTTGAATTTTCAGCAAACCAATTATTTTATCTGATAAACTTGAAGCATCCGTCTTGTTTTTCTTTTTGGAAATACAATAGGAGCAAACACCACAATCTTTTTTGATTGTTTCACCAAAATATTCTAAAAGCAACTTACTCTTACAAGTTTTTTCTTCCTTTATATAATGTAAAACTGATTTTAGTTGTTCGGTTTTGAGTTTGTTTTGGGCTTCAAGATATTTTACAACTCGGCTAATCGTTCGTTCATCTTCGCGAACTTCATTGAATGTTAAAGTAGCGTCATTATTTTTTGCATGCAATTCAATGACTTGCTTTTCATTTAATTTGTGAAGAATGGCTAAAACTTTGTTTTCATCACAATTGGATTTTTTAGCAATCAACGAAACATTAATCACCGATTGTGATTCGTAAACTCCTGGATTGGTTCGTAAAATGGTTAAAATAACTTCCTCATCTTGCGGATTCAAACTCATATAACGAATCACTTCTTTGGACGGAATTATAAATTGCAAAGTGATTTTCTCAGTAAATTCTTGTGATAAACTTATGATTCCTTGTCCGTCTAAAAATTGTAAGGCATTATAAACTTTTAAAACAGGAAAGCTATATTTCGTACAAAAATGATTGATGTTAAAACTGAATTTCTCGTCAATTCCTTCGCCATAAGCAATTTGAAAATAGTTGCAGAGTTTTACAAAAACCAAATTTAAGAATGCTTTATCTGATAAAATACTAAGAAATTGTGCTTCAACATGAATAACATCCGAAGGATTGGTTAGTAAAACTGCAAATGCTTTTTCGCCATTTCGTCCGGCTCGTCCGGCTTCTTGATAATAGTTTTCGAGATTGGGTGGAATGTGTAAATGAATTACCGTTTTTACATTGGCTTTATCAATTCCCATTCCGAAGGCGTTGGTTGCAACCATGGTTTGCACTTTCTCGTCCATCCAAAGTTTCATATGATTTTCTTTGTCTTTTGAAGATAAACCACCATGATAATATGTTGCTGAAAATCCTAATGATTCTAATTGTTTAACGGTTTCTGAACAGGATTTTCTATTGGTAACATATATAATAGATGGTTGCGGATTTTTCTTCAAAATTTGCTCCATCAAATGCAATTTATCTTCTACATTAAAAACCATGTACGCTAAATTTTCTCTAGCAAATGATTTTACAAAAATAGCAGGATTGTCAAGTTGCAATTGTGTAATGATATCTTCCTGAACTCTTTTAGTTGCCGAAGCTGTTAGTGCCAAAAAAGCTACTTTAGGGAAATATTCTTTGAGCTTTGAAATCTTTAAATAGGCTGGTCTAAAATCGTGTCCCCATTCCGAAACACAATGTGCTTCGTCAATAGCAATTAAATTTATAGGAAGACCTTTTATACGTTCTAAAATCCAATCGCTTTGTAAACGTTCTGGCGATAAATAAAGGAATTTATAGTTTCCATATTGGCAATTATCTAATAAGTCGATGATTTCATCTGATGCAATTCCGCCAGTTAATGCAATGGCTTTTATTCCTTTGTTTTGCAAATTTTGAACTTGGTCTTTCATTAAAGCAATTAAAGGTGAAATGACCAAACAAATGCCTTCCATCATCATGGCTGGAACTTGAAACGTGATTGATTTTCCACCGCCAGTTGGCATTAATCCAAAAGTATCTTTTCCTGCTAAAACGGAGGCAATTATGTCTTCTTGCGGAGTTCTAAACGCATCGTGATTCCAATATTTTTGAAGGATTTCTAATGGTTTAGACATTGTATTCAATTACGAATTAGGAATTTAAAATTAGGAATATTTCGTAAAAGTAGTAAAAACAATAAATATAAAAGAACTTAGAGGTTTTTTGAATAAAGTGATTGTGCTTTCAAAATAGAAATTGGCGTTTCTATAAAATAATTTAATTGCCAATTTTGTGTTTGTTGTGCTTGTTTATTTTCGGTTTTATCCCAAGAAGGGTAAACTCTAAATCCTAACTTTCCTTTTTTAGATTGACTTTGAAGATATCCTTTTTCTTTTAAAACAGTTTTTGGAAATACAAATTGTCCAAAGTGAATTGGAGTTTCACAATTAATAATCACAAAGTCAAAGTTGTCTTCTGATGAAAATGGCTGAATTGGTTTTTCATCAATGCGTTTCCATAAGGTAACAAATTGTCCAATTTTGGTTGGTGTGATTTTAGATTTTCGAAAAATTATTTTTGAATTGTTGAGTTCAAATTGAGCTGCGCAATACTCTTGACTTTCTTTTTCTATAATGAGATTTCGGATTTTTAAGTCTAATTTTTCAAAAACTAAGCTTGAAGTTTTTTCTAGTTCTTGAAACGTCATTTATTTTAAAGCTTCTAAAATATAATTAGTACGTTCCTCAACCGTTCCTTTTGGAACTTCTACTAAGTTGTAGCCATATTTTTGATAAGTTTCTACAAGATGATTGTAGATTAATTTGGCTTGTTCGTAGTTTTCATAACGCTCGTCATCACTAACGTATATTTCTTCCCATGGTGGAAGGATGAAAATTCTATCATAATTATGGTCGCGACAAGCTTGATCAAAAAAGGATGGATAACTATCGCCAATGTAATGCATATAAGCCAAAACATCTGGAATTCCTCTGTCTAGGAAAACTGTTTTATGTGGTTCGTTTTTGGCATTTTGGAATTGTTTTTTTCTTCCTTCGAGGAGTAATTCACTGAAAAGTAGTGGTTTTTCTAGAAAAAGTTGTTCGATACCTTGTTTTTGTGCTTCGCTAATAATTTCGCGCGAAACCTCTGGATAACAACAATGTCCTTTCGATAATAAATTATCTATGATTGTTGTTTTTCCAGTTCCAGGACCGCCAATAATAACTACAATTTCTTTTTCCAAAATTTTTTGAAATAAGGCGCAAATTTATTGAATTGTTTTAGATAATTGAGGTTGTTTTGTAATTTTATTTTCTATTCGATGCAATTACAGATTAGCCCTGATTGTAGTGGCATCCCGAAACTTCGGGATAGAACGAAAAGCAGGAATAAGGAAACCAACAAAGCCCAACCCATTCGCTTCTAAAAAAAACTAAAAACTAAACAAATTGTAATATCAAAAATGTATATTTGCGTTTATTTTAATTTGAAGAATGGATAAGAAGACGGAAGAATTTTACATTCGGCTGAAGGAAGAATTGGGAAATACTTCTGAGTGGCCAACAGAATACCTTTACAAATTTATTGTGCCAACTGATGCTAAAAAAATTGAGGAAGTTGAAAATGCTTTTGACAATATGGGCGCAGTAATAAAAACACATCAATCTAAAGCAGGAAAATATACGAGTGTTTCTATCAATGTAATGATGGGGTCGCCAGCAGATGTGGTTGAAAAATACATAGAAGTTTCTTCGATTGAGGGAATAATTTCATTTTAATATGGTACCAAAATATATAAAAGAAAATGCTAACGATGTGGTATTCAATTTAGAATACAATGCAGAACGTTCGCATTTAATCATTCCAGAGTATGGTCGTCATTTGCAAAAATTGATTGACTTGGCTGTGGCAATTGAAGACAAAACCGAACGCAATAAAGCGGCAAAATACATCATTCAAGTGATGGGAAGTTTGAATCCGCATTTGCGTGATGTTCCAGATTTTCAGCACAAATTGTGGGATCAAATTTTTATTATGTCTGATTTCAAATTGGATGTAGATTCACCTTATCCAATTCCGACGCGTGATGTAATCAATTTGAAACCAGAACGATTGGCGTATCCTCAGAAGAATCCAAAGTATCGTTTTTATGGTAATAATATCAAATACATGATAGAAGTTGCCAACAAATGGGAGGAAGGTGAGATGAAAAGTGCGTTGGTAAAAGTAATTGCCAATCACATGAAAAAATCGTATTTGAGTTGGAATAAAGATACTGTAACTGATGCCGTAATTTTCGAACATTTATTCGAATTGTCCGATGGAAGAATCAATCTAACAGGAAGCGAAGAAGAACTTTCGACTACAAATGATTTGATTAGAACTAACAAAAAGGTTTCAAACAAATCACAATTACAACAAAAAAACATGAAAATTCAAGGGTTCAAAAAACCAATTCCTGGTAAAAAACCTTTTATAAAAAATAATAATAATCCAAAATAAATGCGAGTTACAAGTTACGAGTTGCGAGTTTTTTGAAACCCTAAACCCGAAACTTTTTAACCCGAAACTGATACACTATGGGAACTTTTCAAATTGAAGGAGGCATTAGACTAAAAGGTGATGTTACACCACAAGGAGCAAAAAATGAAGCATTGCAAGTTTTATGTCCTGCTTTATTAACATCAGAAAAAGTACGAGTTACAAACATTCCTGATATCATTGATGTCAATAAATTAATTACATTATTAGGAAATTTAGGAGTTAAAATCCAAAAAAATGGTCCTGGAGATTATACTTTTCAAGCCGACGAAGTAAATGTTGATTACTTAAAAACAGAAGCTTTCAAGAAAGAAGGTGGAAGTTTGAGAGGTTCAATTATGATTGTTGGTCCACTTTTAGCTCGTTTTGGTTGTGGTTATATTCCAAAGCCAGGAGGAGATAAAATTGGAAGAAGAAGATTAGATACCCACTTTGAAGGATTTATAAATCTTGGTGCAAAATTCCGTTATGAAAGAGAAGACCATTTCTATGGTGTAGAAGTTGATGGAAAACTAAAAGGTGCCTACATGTTGTTAGATGAAGCTTCGGTAACTGGAACGGCGAATATTGTTATGGCAGCTGTTTTAGCTGAAGGAACAACAACTATTTACAATGCTGCTTGCGAACCTTATTTGCAACAATTGTGTAAAATGTTGAACTCAATGGGAGCAAACATTAAAGGTGTTGGTTCAAATTTATTAGTTATTGAAGGAGTTGATTCTCTTGGTGGATGTGAACATAGAATTCTTCCAGATATGATTGAAATTGGTTCTTGGATTGGTCTTGCGGCGATGACAAGAAGTGAAATTACAATCAAAAATGTATCTTGGGATAACTTAGGTGTAATTCCGAGTGTGTTTAGAAAATTAGGAATTACGCTTGAAAGACGCGGTGACGATATTTATATTCCTACGCACGAAAATTATGAAGTAAAAACGGATATTGATGGTTCTATTTTGACTATTGCAGATGCACCATGGCCAGGATTTACACCAGATTTATTGAGTATTGTTTTGGTAGTTGCCACTCAGGCAAATGGTGATGTATTGATTCATCAAAAAATGTTTGAAAGCCGTTTGTTCTTCGTGGACAAATTGATTGATATGGGTGCCAAAATTATGTTATGTGATCCACACAGAGCTGTGGTTATGGGACATAATTTCAAATCGCAATTGAAAGCAACTGTTATGAGTTCGCCAGATATTAGAGCCGGAATCTCGTTGTTAATTGCTGCACTTTCTGCCAAAGGAACTTCAACAATTCAAAATATTGAGCAAATTGATAGAGGTTACGAAAGAATTGACGAACGATTGAGAGCTTTAGGAGCGAATATCGTAAGAGTTTAATTTAATAAATCCCAATATTTGAAATTCCAAATTCCAAACTTTAAACAGTAGTATTGGAATTTGGAATTTCTTTTTTGGAATTTTTTGTATCTATGGAAACCTATATAATCATACTTCTTTGCATAGCCTCTTTCTTCGCAGGATTTGTCGATGCTATTGTTGGCGGTGGCGGATTGATTCAAACTCCAGTCGCATTGATTTTATTGCCCAATGTTGCTGTTTCTTCCATTATTGGATCTTTGAAAATTCCAGCTTTTAGCGGAACTTCTTTCGCAGCACGACAATATTTGAAGAAAGTAACTATGAATTGGAAATTGCTAATAATAATGGCAATTGTGGCTTTCGTTTCAGCTTTTTTGGGTTCTACACTTTTGACTTATGTTAGTAATGATTTTATGAAACCATTGCTTTTCGTTGTTTTGATTTTGATAGCGATTTACACTTTCATGAAAAAGAATTTTGGTAGCCATCAAGCAAAGAATTTATCAGAAAGTGATTTACTTTTTTATGGTATTTTGATGAGTATTGTAATTGGTTTCTACGATGGATTTATTGGTCCAGGAACAGGAAGTTTTTTAGTGCTTGGATTTGTAGCCATTCTTGGTTTCGATTTCCTTCATGCTTCAGCAAATGCTAAAATGGTGAATTTGGCAACCAATTTTGGTTCGATTTGTCTTTTCGTATTAAAAGGTAAAATTATATGGGCAGTTGCAATTCCGATGGCTGTTTGTAATGCACTTGGTGGTTTTATTGGAGCAAAATTGGCCATCAAAAAAGGAAATGGATTTATAAGAATCTTCTTTTTGATTATTGTGATTGGAACACTGATTAGATTTGGATATGATGTTTTTGTAAAATAAAATTCCAAACTCCAATACTTCATCTATAAGTTTGGAATTTGGA
>JAAFHW010000087.1 GCA_013298525.1 Flavobacteriia bacterium | reverse complement strand
TAAATCCGCCACCAGAAATATTTCCTGCATAAGGATAGGAAACTGCAAGTGCCAATTCGGTTGCAACCATTGCATCAAAAGCATTGCCGCCTTTTTTTATGATTTCAACACCAATTTGTGATGCCTCTTCACGAGCCGAAACCACCATTGCTTTGGATGCTACAACTCCAGTTTGACAAAAGGAATATATTGAAGTAAATAAAAAAGAGAGGATTATAATTTTTTTCATAATTCAGCTAATTTCTCTTTGCAATGGTTTTGTAACTCTTCAAAAAATAAGGTAAATTCTTCTTCAAATTCGGTATAAAATTTTTGAACTTCTACAATCGATTCTTGCATATTGGCGCGATGTTTTGTTCGATAATCCATTTGGAACAAAATCATTTCTAAGCCAGCTAATGACGCGTAACTTACTAACCAATTTCGAGCAATCATATAAGGTAACATTCCTTTTGTTTTTTCTGTTAGAATTTCGTAATTATCTTGAAGTAATTTGTAGAATTCATCTGCATAATCTTCTAATTTTTCATGAGAATAGTTGTTCCAGTTTTTAGCTAAAAAGTGGTCATAAACGATATCCATAATCACACCTGAATAATGACCATATTTTTCGTGTAAACGATGTTTACTTTTTCTATAGATTGGATGAGCATCAGTAAAAGTGTCAATATAACGATGCAAAAGAATACCTTTTCGAATTTCATCAGGATAATCTAAGTAATGATGCCCACGAACACTATCAGCCATAAAATTTCCAATTTTAAGCAAATCGTTGTTTCCAGAAAGGTATATGTGAGCGAGGAAATTCATTTGACCAAATTAGTTATTTTAATTAGAATTTCAAATTAGTATATTTGTACTTCCAAATCTAATATTTAATATCTAAAATCTAATATTTAAAAATGACATTAATAAAATCAATATCAGGAATTCGTGGAACCATCGGTGGAAAAGTAGGTGATAATTTAACTCCAGTTGATGCAGTAAAATTTGCTTCAGCTTATGGAACGTTTCTGAAAAATAATAGTTCAAAAGAAAAACTAACCGTTGTAATTGGTCGTGATGCCAGAATTTCTGGTTCGATGATTCATAATTTGGTTCAAAATACATTAATCGGATTAGGAATAAATGTTATCGATTTAGGACTTTCTACAACACCAACTGTTGAAGTAGCAGTTCCATTGGAAAAAGCGGATGGCGGAATCATTTTAACTGCTTCTCATAATCCAAAACAATGGAATGCACTTAAATTATTGAATGAAAAAGGCGAGTTTCTTAATGGTGCTGATGGTGCAAAGATTTTAGAAATTGCAGAAGCAGAAGCTTTTGATTTTGTTGATGTTGATTCGTTAGGCGAAATCACTACCAACGATTCTTATATGGATATTCACATTGATGAAGTACTAGATTTACCTTTAGTGGATGCTGATTTGGTAAAAACCAAGAAATATAAAGTAGTTGTTGATGCAGTAAATTCAACAGGTGGAATTGTAATTCCGAATTTATTGGAACAAATGGGCGTTGAAGTGGTAAAATTATATTGTGAACCAAACGGTCATTTTCCTCACAATCCAGAACCATTGAAAGAACATTTGGGTGACATTTGTAAATTGGTTGTAGAAGAAAAAGCCGATTTCGGAATCGTGGTTGACCCAGATGTTGACAGATTGGCTTTTATTTCAAATGATGGCGAAATGTTTGGCGAAGAATATACTTTGGTAGCGATTGCCGATTATGTTTTGAGTAAAACACCAGGAAATACGGTTTCTAATATGAGTTCGTCTCGTGCTTTGAGAGATATTACAAATAAACATAATGGAAGTTATCAAGCAAGTGCTGTTGGTGAAGTAAATGTGGTGGAATTGATGAAAGCTACAAATGCTATAATCGGTGGTGAAGGAAACGGCGGAATCATTTATCCAGAATTACATTACGGAAGAGACAGTCTGGTAGGAGTGGCATTGTTCTTAACTTATTTAGCAAACCAAGACAAAACAGTTGCCGAACTAAGAGCAAGTTATCCGCAATATTATATGAGTAAAAATAAAATTGAATTGACACCTCAAATTGATGTAGATGCCATTTTAGTCGCAATGACTGAAAAGTACAAAAATGAGGAAATCAACACAATTGATGGTGTGAAAATTGATTTTGCAACCGAATGGGTTCATTTAAGAAAATCAAATACTGAACCAATTATACGAATTTATACTGAAGCTCCAACTCAAGCTGAAGCTGATAAATTAGCTTTTAGAATTATTGATGAAATAAAAGCTGTGGCTGGAATTTAAATAAAAACAAAACCCTGAAATAGTTCAGGGTTTTGTTTTTTTTACGAACTACAAGAGAGCATTGAGCATCCTATTTTTTCTCTTGCCCAATCAGGCCTTTTTGCATACCATTTTTCTGAATTTGGTTGTTCTTGATATGGATTTTTTAATAACTCGTGCAATTCTTTAATAATGCTAAAATCATCTTTGTTAGCTGCATCAATAGCCATTTGGGCCATATAATTTCTTAATACATATTTCGGATTCACAGCATCCATTTTTAGTTTACGATCTTCGTCTGTACTACTTTCTCTTTTTAATCTTTTGATGTATTTTTTAAACCATTTCTCCCAATCTTCTAGTATATTTTTTTTGATTTCTTCCGGTTTGTAAAAGGCATCATCAATAATAGCAATTCCACAACCTGGCGTGTGCGCTTTTTTAACTCTACTTAATTCTCTGAAGAAAATAGTCATATCAGTTTCAGATAATATTAAAACATTTTCTAATTCTTCTATTAGTTTGATATCCTCTTTTGAGACAATTTTTAAACCCAATTTATCTCGCATCATCTGAATATAATCTTTCGTGAATTTGGTTTGAAAATCATTCAAAACATTTTCTAAAGGAACGGCTATTTCAATTAATGGATAAAGTGCATTTGCTAATTGAAATAAATTCCAAAGAGCAACATCTCCTTGATTACCAAATCGATATCTTCTGTGTTCTCTGTCGGTTGTATTTGGAGTCCAATCGGGATTATAATCTTCTAACCATCCGTATGGACCATAATCAATGGTTAGTCCTAAAATAGACATGTTATCTGTATTCATTACTCCATGTACAAATCCAACTCTTTGCCAATGAACAATCATTTCACGAGTTTTATTGGCTACTTTATGAAAAAACTGAATGTATTTTTCAATACCATCAGTTGTAATTTGCGGATAATAATATTTTATAGTAAAATCGGCTAATTTTTTTAAATTTTCTAAATCGTTTTGTGCTGAAAATAGTTCAAAATTTCCAAATCGTATAAAAGTAGGAGCAACTCTACAAACTACAGCGCCTTTTTCATAATCAGCATTTCCATCATACATCATATCTCTCAAAACTTCATCGCCTGTCGAGATTAGAGAAAGTGAACGCGTAGTTGGTACACCCAAATAATGCATTGCTTCACTACATAAATGTTCCCTAATTGAAGAACGCAAAACAGCCAATCCATCAGCACGACGAGAGTAAGGAGTACTTCCTGCGCCTTTCAATTGCAACATCCAATTTTGATTGTTGTATTTAACTTCGCCTAAAACAATAGCTCTTCCATCACCTAATTGACCAGCCCAATTTCCAAATTGATGTCCTGCATAGTTCATAGCGTAAGAACGAGAATTTGGTAAAGTTTTTTTCCCTGAAAATAAGTGTAAAAAAGCTACAGATGTGATTTCATCTTCGGTTATTCCAATCATTTGAGCAACTTCTTTCGTTGCATGAATTAGTTTTGGATTCGAAGGAATTCTTGGAGTAACATAAGAGAAAGAAGCATTTAGTACTTGTCTGGTGATATTAGTTTCATTAACATCGGCAGATAATTCAGCACTAAATCTATTATTAATTTTTAATTGCATTAATAGTATGTTTGTATTACAAATTTACTTAATTTTTGTCAAATTATTATTAGAATTAAGTTAATATATTAATGAAAATCACATGAAACAACAAATAAATGTATATTTGAAAGTTGGATATTAAAAGTTGTTATTTTTATGAAATTTAGAACATTAAATAATTTATGTTTTCGTTTATTTTTTACAATTATAGTTTCATTACTATTTTTTAGTTGTGTTTCTGTCGAAGAATACAATAAAAAATTAGCGCAACCAATTTCTGAAAAGGATTTAGTACAAGATGTAAATTTCGTTCAAAGAAAATTAGAAAAATACCATCCTAATTTATATACCTACATTTCTAAAGAAGAATTAAATAGAAAGTTTGATAGTATTAGAAATGTGTTAAACAAACCAATTTCAAGTCAAGATTTTTTCTTACTTATTAGTCCAGTTGTTGCTTCGGTTAAGCAAGGACACATGAGTATGTCATCACCATCAAAGAGAATTAGTAAAAAGCAACAAAAGCGATTAGCTAAATCTGGAACTGGTCCATTATCTCAATTTGACTTTGAATGGATGAATGATAAATTGTATGTTTTGAAAAATAAATCTAAACAAAAAGGTATTGTTTCTGGTGCAGAAGTTGTAAGTATAAATTCCATTACGCCGCAACAACTTCACAATAAATATAGAAAAACATATGCTTCTGATGGTTTAAATACAACTTATTTAAAGAGAGCTTTTTCAAAACGATTTTCAAATTATTTGACTAACGAAATAGGAATCAATGATAGTTTATACTATGTTTTTAGGCAAAATGACTCCTTGAAAGAAATTGTTGTAAGTCGTTTAAAAGCAGAAAAAAAAGAGAAGGTTAAGAAAACTGAAACAGCACCTAAAGTAACTGAAACAAATCCAAAAACAGAAAAGAAAGTTGTTGATAGTAAGAAGGATAAGCGAATTTTTGGATATGATGAAACCACTAAAAGTTTCAGTAAAAAATTATCATTTGTTGCTAAAGATAGTAGTATTGCTGTTCTGAAGATTAAAGATTTTTCTAAAGGTAAATATAGAAAAGCTTACGATATAGTTTTTGAAAACCTTAAGCAGAAAAATGTAAAAACTTTAGTTTTAGATTTAAGAAATAATCCTGGAGGAAGAGTTGCTGATGCTGTCGATTTATATTCCTATTTAACAAATAAAGATTTTCAAATGCTTGAACCAGCTCAAGTAGTTTCTAAAACAAGTTTGTGGAAATTGGGAATGTTTGATAAAATCCCAAAAATCACTTATCCATTTGCGGCAATTGGATATCCATTTTATATGGCTTTTTCTTCTTTGAGAACTAAGAAAAATAATGACGGAACTTATACATATTCATTAATTGGTTCAAAAAAACAGCAAAATAAAACCAATCATTTTTCGGGTAAGATTTATGTTTTGATTAATGGAAATAGCTTTTCGGCAGCTTGTTTGGTTTCAGCTGCTTTGAAAGAAAATAAGGATATTACTTTTGTTGGTGAAGAAACAGGTGGCTCATTTAATTCTACTGTTGCCGGATTATTGCCAGTTTTGAAGCTACCAAATTCAAATCTATATATCAGAATAGGTCTTATGGATATTGGTACTACAAATAAAACGGCTGTTTTTGGTAGAGGTATTTTTCCAGACCAAGAAATTATTCCAACATTGAAAGATAAAATTGAAAATAAAGATCCAGAAATGGAATGGATTTTAAATGATATCAAATTGAAAAACAACTAGTTTCATCATTTTTTAGTTTGCTAAATAATTGTCAAAAATCCGTATATTTGAGCACAAATTAAACGAAATGATTTCAACGGAAACTACAACAGCATTAGAACTTTATTTTCAACAGTTTCGGGATAATATCATCGGAATTGATCAAGAGTTTGAATCTGCTTTTGGTAAGAAGAAAATTATTTACACTGATTGGACAGCAAGCGGAAGATTATATCGACCTATCGAAGAAAAGTTGATGAATGATTTTGGACCTTTTGTTGCCAATACGCATACAGAAACTACAATTTCAGGTACAGCGATGACGATGGCTTATCATGAAGCAAAAAGTATCATAAAGCACCATGTAAATGCTACAGATGATGATATCCTAATCAATACTGGCACAGGAATGACAGGCGTTGTAAATAAGTTTCAACGTATTTTGGGTTTAAAACTTCCAGAGAATATTAGAGAATTCACTACCATTCCAAACGAATTGAAACCTATAGTTTTTATTTCTCACATGGAGCATCATTCTAACCAAACTTCTTGGTTGGAAACCATTGCTGATGTTGAAATTATTCCAGCCAACGAAGACGGATTATTTTCAATCGAAAATTTGAAACTCCTTTTGGATAAATATAAAGACAGAAATTTCAAGATTGCTTCAATAACTTCTTGCTCCAATGTTACCGGAATTAAAACGCCTTATCATGAAGTTGCAAAGGTCATGCATCAGAATAATGGTGTTTGTTTTGTAGATTTTGCTTGCTCTGGACCTTATGTTGAAATCAATATGCATCCAGAAGATTCAGAAAGTTATTTGGATGCTATTTTCTTTTCACCTCATAAGTTTCTTGGTGGTCCAGGAACATCTGGTGTTTTAGTTTTTAATAAAAATCTCTATAAAAATAGTGTTCCAGATTGTCCTGGTGGTGGAACTGTAAGTTGGACAAATCCTTGGGGTGAACATAAATATATTGACAATATTGAAGATAGAGAAGATGGTGGAACGCCAGGATTTCTTCAAGTTATCAAAACCGCTTTAGCCATTCAATTGAAAGAAAAAATGGGTATTCAAAATATTTTGGATAGAGAGCACGAAATTGTTGATTATGTATTTGAAGAACTTGGAGCTATTGAAAATATAAAGATTTTAGCAAAAGAACATCAAGATAGGTTAGGAGTAATTTCGTTTTATATTGACGACTTACACTATAATTTAGGAGTAAAATTATTGAATGACCGATTCGGAATTCAAACTCGTGGTGGTTGCAGTTGTGCCGGAACTTATGGTCATTATTTGCTTCATGTTGATAAAGAAACTTCAAGTGATTTGGTTTGTTTGATAACTTCTGGTGATTTAATAAGAAAACCAGGATGGATTAGAATGTCTATACATCCAACAACAACTTCAGAAGAGATTAAGTTTGTTTGTGATAGTATAAAAGAGTTAGCAAAAAATAACAAAGAATGGGAAAAAGATTATGTTTATAATGGAAAAAGTAATGAATTTGTTCACAAAAACGCCTCTCATTTAGAAAAAGAAATGGTTCACAATTGGTTTAAAATATAATAAAATAAAAAAGCGATTTTCGAATTTTGAAAATCGCTTTTTTTATAATAGATGTTTTAATTTTGAACAATAACACTATATCTTCACTGTCCAACCAAATGTATCTTCAGCTAATTTATACTGAATTTTAGTTAAATCTTCTTTTAATTGAGAAGCAAAAGAATTTTCAATTTTTGGTAATTGATATTCTGTTCCTTGGTAAGCGAATGCTACAATTGGGCTGACAACAGCAGCTGTTCCTGCACCGAAAATTTCTTTCAAACTTCCGTCTTTGGCAGCATTTACTAATTCTTCAACTAATACGGAACGCACTTCTACATTCAATCCATCGCGTTGAGCCAATTCAATTAAACTTTTTCTAGTTACACCATCCAAAATTCTTTCACTTGTTGGAGCTGTATATAAAGTATCATTTATTCTAATGAAAACATTCATAGTTCCAGCTTCTTCAAGTTTGGTATGCGTAGCATCATCAGTCCAAATGATTTGTTGGTATCCTTTTTCGTTAGCTAATTTCGTTGGATAGAATTGTGCCGAATAGTTTCCAGCAGCTTTTGCAGCTCCAATTCCACCATTTGCAGCACGACTATAATGTTCCGCAATAATCACTTTTACTTCACCAGAATAGTAAGATTTTGCTGGAGAAAGAATTATCATAAAGCGATATTCGCTAGACGGTTGTGCAATTACTCCATGACCGGTAGCTATCATAAATGGTCTTAAATATAAGGTATTTCCAAGTCCTTTCTTAACCCATTCTCTATCTAAATCTACAACTGTTTTTAAACCTTCCATGAAAATATTTTCAGGAACTTCTGGCATTGCCATTCTTTTTGCAGATTTATTGAAACGTTTAAAATTTTCGTCAAGACGAAACAACCAAACATCATCATTGTCATCTTTATAAGCCTTCATACCTTCAAATATGGCTTGACCATAATGAAAAACTTTAGCAGAAGGATCTATTAAAAAAGGTTCATAAGGTGTGATAATTGGTTTTTGCCACGCGCCATCTTTGAAATCACAAATTAGCATGTGGTCTGTGAAAATATTTCCAAAGGTTAAGTTTTCAAAATCTACTGATGCAATTTTTGACGATGAAGCTTTAACTATATCGATTTCGATAGTGTTGTTTAAAGTCATTTAATGTAAGTTTATTTTTTTAATCAAATTTATAAATAATTGTTTTTCAGTTATTTATAAAAAGCAATTAAATGTTATTTAGTTTTTGCTAAACTAATAAAAAAATAGATTGAATTAGTTGCCTTCAAAATTTATTTATTCACTATTTATTGATGTTATCAACTAATGAATTTTAAATAGTAATTAATATGAAAATATCGTTAAAACTGCTTAATTTTGTTGAAATTTAAATTAATAATCAAAAAAAATAAATTTATAAAAATGAAAAATTTCAGACTACTATTATTAGTTGCTTTCGTTTCAATTGGTTTAAACGTAAATGCACAACAAGCAGCAAAAAAAGCAAAAACACAAACAACTTTAAATTCAAATGATTATGTTTCTTTTGGTGATAAATTTGAACTGAATAAAGTAATTACTAAAGAGCAAATGTTCAAGAAATATAAATCATTGAAAAAAGGTGATTCTATTGCTGTAAAATTTGTTACTAAAATCAACTCCGTTTGTAAAAAGAAAGGATGTTGGATGAAACTAGATTTAGGTAACGGAGAATCTGCATTTGTAAAATTTAAAGATTATGGTTTTTTTGTACCACTTAATGCAGATGGAAGTGAAGTTGTTGTGAATGGTGTTGCTTTTATTGATGTTGTATCGGTTGATGAATTGAAACATTATGCAAAAGATGCTGGAAAATCTCAAGCAGAAATTAATAAAATTAAAAAGCCCGAAATCACTTATTCCTTTACTGCAACTGGAGTATTTATAAAGAAATAATATAAAATGAAGAATTTTTTAATACTATCTTTTTCTGTTTTGCTATTAATTTCTTGTCAGAATAAGCAAACTGAAAAGGCAGAAGATAATGAAGCTTGTGCAAATGATTCTGTAAAAGAAAAGAAATTTGAGATGTACGAAATGTCAGAAATGGCTTCGCTTATGGAACAAATGTATGCTCACAATCAACAATTGAGATTAAGAATTATTAAAGGAGATACTGTTGGAAAGTTTCCAGAATTTTTCAATAAAATTTATTCTGCCAAATTCACAACTCCTAGTGATAACGATGCTTTTTTTAAAGAAAACGCTGATAAATACATTGCAGCTCAAAAATTGATTTATTCGGAAACTGAAAATGTAAAAGAGAACTTTAATAAAGGAGTTGATGCTTGTGTTACTTGCCATAAAGGTAAATGTGGCGGACCAATTCCGAGAATTAAGAAATTGTATATTAAGTAATCTTGAAAAGAGAAATCCTAACCACCTTAGATGGTTCAACAACCATTCATTTACCCGATTGGGATGAAAGTTATCATTCCAAGCATGGTGCAATTCAAGAGGCTTATCATGTTTTTATAAAAAGCGGACTTTCTTTGTTTGAAGGAAAGTCTGTTTCAATTTTAGAGATTGGTTTCGGAACCGGATTGAATGCTTTTATAACCTATTTAGAATCTCAAAAAGTAAATCAAACTATTAATTATGTTGGAGTAGAAGCTTATCCTATTCAAATAGAAGAAGCTTTGCAAATGAATTATGTTTCCGAATTAAATGCATCTAATGAAAAGGATGTTTTTGATAAAATGCATCAAATTTCTTGGGAAGAAAAACATACAATTTCAAGCAATTTTTCTTTAACTAAAAGAAAGCAATTCTTTCAAGATATTACAGATGAAAATGCTTTCGATTTGATTTATTTTGATGCTTTCGGTTTTAGAGTACAACCAGAATTATGGTCGTTCGAAATTTTTAAAAAAATGTATGCTGCATTGAAACCAAATGGTGTTTTGGTGACTTATGCTTGCCGTTCCTCTATTAAAAACGCTATGTTAGAATGTGGTTTTAAAGTAGAAAAACTTCCTGGAGCACCTGGCAAGCGAGAAATGCTGCGCGCAATTAAAATTTAACGTATTATTTTTATTTTGTATTTAAAAATAATTTAATTTTGATAATAATAAAATCCCAATATTTACGTTCTTATTAAATCTGTGATTTAAAAGTCTAACAATTTAACCACTAATTATGTCAAGATTGATTTATGACTACACTAAATCTGTATTGGAAAGAGTTAGCTTCGATGCGATACTTTTCTGTAAAGAATTAGATAAGGCAGTCAGAGTGCTTTTACCTTATGAAATCGAACAACTAACAGAATGGTTGCTCAATTTCACTAAAGAAAAGCCAGAGTTAAGGCAATGTTTACTGATTATGAACAAATAAAACTAAAAGGAACTTAAACGGTTCCTTTTTTTTGTTTTACAAAGTAGGGTTTATGTATCTAAAGTTGTTTTTAAAATAGTATTAGAATTAAATTTTTGTAAGATTTAACTTTTAAAAATTACAATAAATGTATTTTATCGTAATAAAATGTATTTAATCGATAAAAAATTACATTTTTATTTGTTTAATCAAAATATACTTTATAAGTTTACATTATGATTCCCAAATCTATCATAGAATATTAACCTACTAATTTTTTTTCTTATGCCAAGAATGATTTACGATTACACTAAGTCAGAATTAGAGAGTGTAAGTATTGATCCTAACCTTTTTAGAAGGAAATTAAAAAAAGCTGTGAATAGCTTGTTACCTTATGAGATTGACTTGTTGCAAAATTGGTTGTCTTATTTTACCATAAACAAGCCTCATTTGCAAGAATGTATAACCGAAACAATAAAAAATAAAAAAGGAGTTTGTTAACTCCTTTTTTTATTTTACTTATTTGATTTAGGACTTACAATTTCCACATTTTGAAAAGCAATTGCGCCTTTTACAACGCCACTTATTGAAGTTCTTAAAGCATCAATAATATGAATTTTTAATTCATTTTTTGGATAAATCAAACTTACTTCTCTTGCTGGTTTTGGTTCTTTAAATTGACGCAATTTTACTTGATCTTTTTCCTTTAAATCCAATGTATGTAGATAAGGAAGTAGCGTAGTGCCTAAACCTTCGTCTGCTAATTTTATTAATGTTTCAAAGCTTCCACTTTCAATTTGAAAATGATTGTGTTCAGAATTAGTATTGTTTTTACATAAATTTAAAACGCTATCTCTAAAGCAATGTCCGTCTTGAAGAAGTAAAATTTCATCTAAATTCAAATCAGAAATTTCAATTTCCTTCTTAGAAAAGCTTTCATGATTTTCAGGAATATAGGCTACAAACGGCTCAAAATATAGCACAACTTCTTTAATTTTTTCTTCGTTTAATGGCGTTGCAGCAATGGCAGCATCAAGATGACCATTATTCAATTTGAAAATTATGTCATCAGTATTTAATTCTTCAATAATCAGTTTTACTTTTGGGTATTTTTTTATGAAATTCTTTAAAAACATTGGCAAAAGCGTTGGCATAATAGTTGGAATTATACCTAATCTAAACTCACCACCAATAAACCCTTTTTGTTGATGAACAATGTCTTGAATTCTATCAGCTTCATTAACAATGTTCTTAGCTTGATTGACAATTTTCTGACCAATTTCAGTTAATTGAATCGGCTTCTTACTTCTATCAAATATTTGGATGTCAAGTTCGTCTTCCACTTTTTGAATTTGCATACTTAGAGTGGGTTGTGTAACAAAACATTTTTCGGCTGCAAGGGTAAAATTTTTGTATTCAGCTAC
>JAAFHW010000086.1 GCA_013298525.1 Flavobacteriia bacterium | reverse complement strand
ACCAATCCTGATGTTTTATTGAGAACTCATACCTCATCGGTGCAAGTGCGTTACATGGAAAATAACAAACCACCAATTCGTACGATTTCTCCAGGAAGAGTTTTTCGTAACGAAGCGGTTTCGTCACGTTCACACTGTATTTTTCATCAAGTGGAAGGTTTGTATATTGACAAAGACGTTTCGTTTGCCGATTTAAAACAAACTTTGCTTTATTTTACTAAAGAAATGTTCGGAAAATCTAAAATCCGTTTACGTCCAAGTTACTTTCCGTTTACTGAACCAAGTGCCGAAATTGATATTTATTGGGGTTTAAAAACCGAAACCGATTATCGTATCACAAAAGGAACTGGTTGGTTAGAAATTGGAGGTTGCGGAATGGTTGATCCAAATGTTCTTAAAAATTGTGGTATCAATCCAGACGAATTCTCTGGTTTCGCCTTCGGAATGGGAATCGAACGTATCGCAATGCTTTTACACCAAATTGGCGACATCAGAATGTTCTTTGAAAATGATGTTCGTTTCTTAGAGCAATTTAAATCAAGTATATAGTTTTCACCACTAAGACACAAAGGCACAAAGTTTTTAAGAAAAAAATGTGTTTGATTATTGTAATTATCACAAAAAAATAGAATTTATTAAATGTTGATATTATAAAATTGACTTTGTGACTTTGCGTCTTTGTGGCAAATAAAAATCTTAGTTACTTTAAAATGAAAGCAGATATTACCATCCCAAAAGTAGAAAACGTATTTGTAGCAGCCGTTCAAGAATGGAGCGACGACTTTATGGATAAAGTTTGGTATGTTTATTTAGTAAATGATTCCGATTTTAATTTAGATGGAGTAATGGTAGTTTCCAAAGCTTTTGGAACCATTGATGGCGAAATGAAAAAAACATCACTTTTGCGTCACGCATTTCCAAGTGTGCCAGCTGTTTCTGTTGTAAAAATTGAAATGTTAGAAACAAATGTACTTCAATTGAACAATGAATTTATGGTGACTTACTTTATTGGCGATACTTTGTTTGACAAAAAATTCATCTTCCGTGCCCAAACCATAACTCCAGATTATGTTGAGGAAGTCCCGATTTTGTTTGTTGATGGGGTAATTGTTAGGTAGTTGTTTATTTCGTAGGTATTTATTTCTTGTCGGAATTCTCTCTTTTAATCTTTTCTTTCCAATTAAAATATCCTAAAACGAAGACGCCTATTACAATGTATCCAACAGCTCTTATGTAAAAGTTTCTATCCGCTAATTGTTGCGGAATAGTTTTTTCTTGAAGTTCGAATAAGGTCATGAAAATAACCATAAAAACACCCCAAAATCCACCCATTTTTAACTGATATTTCCAACGTTCGCTCATGTTAATCTAATTTATCGGTTAGTTTTTTAAACGTACTTTTTGCATCTTTTCCTTCGTACAAAATTTCGTAAACGGCATCAATTATAGGCGTTTTTGCTTTGTATTCTTGGTTTAATTTGTAAGCACTTTTTACGGCATAATAACCTTCGGCAACCATACTCATTTCCATCATTGCCGATTTTACGGTGTAGCCTTTTCCAATCATGTTTCCGAACATTCTATTTCTTGAGAATACCGAATATCCTGTAACTAATAAATCGCCCAAATAAGCTGAGTTATTAATATTACGTTTCATTTTATGCACTTTTCTAATGAACTTCTTCATCTCACGAATGGCGTTACTCATTATCACTGATTGAAAATTGTCACCATAACCTAAACCATGAGCAATTCCTGCGGCAATAGCGTAAATGTTTTTCAACATAGCTGCGTATTCAGTTCCGATAATGTCGTCAGAAATTTTAGTTTTGATATAATTTCCTGCTAGAACTTTTGCAACAACTTTAGCTTTAGCCGAATCGCCACAAGCAATTGTCAAATACGAAAGTCGTTCAAGTGCCACTTCTTCTGCATGACATGGTCCGGTAATTACACCAATATTTTCAAAAGGGATATCAAATTTTTTGTTAAAATGTTCGCCAACAATCAAAAAGGTTTCAGGAACAATTCCTTTGATAGCAGAGAAGATTACTTTGCCTTGTAAACTAACAGTAAGTTTTTCTAATTCAGCACTTAAAAATGCCGATGGAATAGCGAAAATGATATAATCTGCATAAGCAACAGCTTCATTAATATCGGAAGTTAATCGCAATTTATTGGTATCAAATTCTACCGAACTTAAATAATTTGGATTGTGTTTTTGAGATTTTATATGGTCAATTGCTGATTGATTTCTCATGTACCAAGCAATTTCGTCTAGATTGACACAAAGCATTTTTGCAATTGCTGTAGCCCAACTTCCGCCACCAATTACTGCAAATTTTGGATATTGATTCATTATTTGTTTGTTTGATAAACAAAAATACTGAAATTTATTTAAAGCGATGCGATTGCGTTAGTTTAAGATTATTAAGGAAAGATTTTGTTAAAAATTAATTTAACTTAAAATTATGATATTCAGCACAATAACAAGAAATAATGGCCGTTATTACTAAATATGATTTCTGTTAGGTGATTTCATAAGTTTAGTTAGTTAAAAATTTTGTTTTGGGGTTTGAGAAAGGCGTTCAGGAACTATATCTTGAACGCCTTTTGAATTTATACTGAACTTGTTTCAGTATCTCATAAATCTAATTTCATTTTTTACTAAAATCAGTAACTCATTTCCACAATTTCTCTAACTTTTTCTAAAGTGATATTTTGTTTTTCTCCCATTGCTTTCCAACCTCTTTCTTCGAAACGATTTACAATAAAATCGGCTGTTTTTTCGATGTTTTCTGCGTTTTCAGAGATTTTGGTTTTCATTCCCATGGTGTGGAAAAATTCTATAGTTTTTTCGATTGCTTTTTCGGCTTTTTCTTCTACAGAATTTCCTGTGATGTTCCAGACTCTTTCACCATATTGTGCTAGTTTATCTTTCTTGGTTTCAAACATAACTCTATATAAGTTTGGACCAATAATCGCTAAAGTTCTTGCGTGATCAATTTCATACAAAGCGGTTAATTCGTGACCAATCATGTGAGTTGCCCAATCGCTAGGAACACCTTTTTGAATCAATCCATTTAACGCCATTGTTGCGCTCCAAACAAAGTTAGAAGCTAATTTATAATCACTCGGATTTTCAACTACACTTGGTCCAACTTCGATTAAAGTTTTCAAGATGCTTTCTGCAAATCTATCTTGTAATAAAGCATCGTGTTGAAACGTTAAATATTGTTCCATAACGTGTGTGAACGCATCAACAACACCATTTTGCAATTGTCTTTTTGGTAAAGAAGTAATTACGGTTGGATCAACAATTGAGAATTTTGGAAACAAAGCGCTTCCGCCCAAAGTTAGTTTTTCATGAGTTGCTTCAATAGTTACAACAGCACCAGAATTCATTTCTGAACCTGTTGCAGGTAATGTTAAAACGGTTCCAAATGGAATTACTTGGGATAAATCGGTAAATAAAATTCTTTTTCTTAAAATATCGGCTGCATCGCCTTCAAATTTAGAAGCTGCAGAAATGAATTTCACTCCATCAATAACGCTTCCGCCACCAACTGCTAAAATAAAATCGATTTTTTGCTCGCGAATAATTTGAACTGCTTTCATCAAAGTTTCAAATCTTGGATTGGGTTCGATACCACCAAACTCAATGATTTCAAATTCTTTTAAAGCTGAGGTTACGGCTTCGTGAACGCCATTTTTAAAGATACTTCCACCACCATAAGCCAATAAAACTTTTGCATCTTTTGGAACTAATGTAGCTAATTTTTCTGTTTGTCCTTTGCCAAAAACATAATTGACAGGATTGTATAATTCGAAATTGTTCATCTTGTTTTATTTAATAAGTTCAATTTTTTTTAATTTCACAATAGTTGTATTTCCAATTCTTCCTTGTTTGTATGTCTTGTTGATTGAGTCATACAAATCATCTTTAGTCAAATTTGATTTATTTTTAATTTTAACTAATGCTTTAATCTTTTTGCCGTTTATTGAATCATTCCAAGAATTTAAACTTTCAATGATATAGACACCATTTGATGTTTTAATTGAAGCGCCATCTTTTGCGTTTGTTGCCAATCCAATAATTTCTTGATTAGATTTACATGAAGTTAGAAGAAATAATAATAATAATACAGAAAAACATTTATTCATTGTAAAAATATTTAGAGTACAAATTTACGAAACGATTGAACGAACAAGTGGTAAAGGAATGTTAACTATTGTATTCTTTTTGTAACGAATAGTATTCTTTGGATATAAAAAAAACGATTAATGTTGGAGTTAATATCAGTAAAATTGATTTTATGTAATCAATTTGAATAGATTTAGATAAATTAAATACTATTAAAAGCAACCAAAAAATATTTGAAATCAATATCAAAATAAAGATGGTTTTAATGTTTCTCATCATTTTATCAATATGAATATCTTTACCTTTTTTGAAATCATCCCACAAATTTTCATCAATTCCGAATAAAATTTCACCAAAGGCTATTATTAAAATAATTACAACAAAAGGACAAGATAGTGTAAGGTGTTTTACTAAATCATTTCCTGAAAAAGTTGAAATTTCATCATTAAAAATAAGTGGAAAAACCAAAATAATTGCTATAATCCATGAAATCCAATTTTCTTTTAATAATCTCATTACTTCCTATAAAAATTATTATGATCCACATATTCCCAAACTTTTTCAGGCAATAACGGACGAATATTTTTTTTGTTTTTGATGCTTTCGCGAATGAAAGTTGAGGAAAGTTCGATAACAGGCGCGCCAACGCGATGAATTTTTGTATGGTTCACAAACTGCTCATCAATTTCACCTGAATTCAATCTTGGATAGACATAAATATCGTGATTTTCTAAAATGTATTCGTAGTTTTTCCATTTGTGAAGCGAATTCAAATTATCTTCTCCCATAATCAAACAAAACTCATGTTGTGGAAATTTGTCTTTTAAATGCGCTAAAGTATTTACCGTATAATTAGGCTGAGGTAATTTGAATTCAATATCCGAAGCTTTAATTTTAGGATAATCGTCGGTTGCTAAATTCACCAAATGCAATCGTTGGTAATCATCCAATAAAGTATTCTTCTGCTTGTGAGGATTATGTGGCGTGACAACCATCCAAATTTGGTCCAAATCGGAATGTTCTGCCATGTGATTGGCAATAATCATGTGCCCAACGTGAATTGGATTGAACGTTCCGAAATATAATCCTATTTTCATTTTTGTATCACGTGTTTCTCTGTGAATTCCTCTATGTAGCTCTGTGTAATTATTTTTTTTCAATAAATTCTTTTACTAATTCATACGCTTCTGCCTTAGCAACATCCAAATCATAATTTTTAATGATTTTGTCGAATTGTGGAGCTGTTGCTAATTCAACGTGTGCTTTTGCGATGCGCATATTTATTTTTTCGTCACTTTCAGTGGAGCGTTCTTTTAGTCTGCGTTTTAGTTCGTCAACACTCGGTGGTTTTACAAAAACGGCTAATGTTTCTTGAGGAAATTTGTGTTTAATTCGTAATCCACCCGAAACATCAATGTCGAAAATAACGTTTTTGCCTTTGGCCCAAATTCGTTCGACTTCGCTTTTTAAAGTACCGTAGTAATTGTTGGTATACACTTCTTCCCATTCTACAAATTCTTCGGCTTTGATATGTTTTTTAAATTCTTCCCAACTGATGAAATAATAATCTTTTCCATCTACCTCTTGACCACGAGGTTCACGTGTTGCACAAGATATTGAAAACTCTAAATTCAAATCTTCTTGAGCCAATAAATGCCTTACTATAGTGGTTTTTCCCGAACCAGATGGCGCTGAGAATACTAATAATTTTCCTTTATTCATTCTTAGTTGTGTTGTCTATTCTCTTTATTCTATTCTCTATCTTCTTAAAGAACATTCAAAACTTGTTCCTTAATCTTCTCCAACTCATCTTTCATCATCACTACCAATTTCTGCATTTCAGAATGGTTTGATTTAGAACCCATAGTGTTGATTTCTCTGCCCATTTCTTGTGTGATGAAACCTAGTTTTCTTCCGTTGGCTTCTGTTCCTGCAAGAGTTTCTATGAAATAATTTAGGTGATTTTCTAAACGAACTTTCTCTTCAGTAATATCGTATTTTTCTAAATAAAAAATTAATTCTTGCTCAAAACGATTTTCATCAACATTCACTTGAAGTTCGTCAAGAGCAGTTCTCAATCTTGTTTTTACAGTTTCAACACGCTCAACATCATAAGCAACCGCATCGTTCATTAATTTCATGATATTGGCAATGCGATTTTGAAATTCTTTTTCTAAAGAAGCACCTTCATCTTTTCTGAAATTAGCAATATTTTCAAGTGCTTCATCAATGACTTTTTGGATTTCTTTCCATTCGTTTTCGTCAATTTCGTCGCGTTCTGTTTTTAATGCATCAGGCATTCTTACAGCCATTTTCATCAATTCAGTTTCATCGGCATTTGGAATTACTGCTTTCATTTGACTGATGTAGCCTTTTACAATAGGTACATTAATTTTAGAAGATGTTTCTTCGCCAGTCACTTCGATGTAAAGAGAAAAATCAATTTTTCCACGTTCTAATCGTTGCGAAATTTGGTTGCGTAAACCCAATTCCATTTCGCGGTAAACTGACGGCATTCTTGTATTCAAATCTAAACCTTTACTGTTTAGTGATTTTAATTCTACTGTAATTTTTTTGGTTGGTAATTGCAAAGATGCTTTTCCAAAACCAGTCATTGATTGTATCATTCTTATGTTTTATAGACTTCAAATATAATTAAAAGTTTTCAGTCGCAGTCTCAGTTTTCAGTTTTTACTTTTTCTTGATTACATCCAAATTTATCAGGATTGTTAATCATGTAATTTATAAGTTTTCCAACTTCTAACGATTTTTCACTTAACTCTTTGTGGATTTCAATAGTAATATATTCACATTCTAAGGCAAAATCAAGCCAAGTACTTGTTTCTGAATTTTCACCGTCACAATCGGTTAATTTACTAATAAAATGATTTACATACCTTCTTTTTCTATAGGCTTCAGCCATATTTGCACAGACACTTCTTGAAGAACGTCTTATTTGGTCTGTTAATGAGTAGGTTTCTTCTTTTGGGAATAATTTGGAAACTTTAAAAATTTCCATTGCTAAAGAAAATGCTTTTTTATATGCTAATAAGTCTTTATAATCCATATATGTTTTATTAATATTTAAGACTGAGACTGCTTACTGCGACTGAAAACTGAAAACTGCGACTGCCTACTTTTTTTGTGTTACTAAATAAACTCCTGTAAATATCAAAACCGCTGAAAGTAATTTTACCAAACTTAATTCATCTTTTCCTAAACCAACAGCGAATATTGTTGCAAAAAGTGGTTGTAAATAAATGAACACGGCAACGGTTGTTGGTTTTAACTCACGCATCGAAATTAAATTTAATAGATAAGTTAGAAAAGTTGAAAAAACTACTACAAATCCAATTTTCCAGAAAATATCTGTTGGAATTGTTGACCAATTTATTGCATGAAATTCGCTCCAGCCAAATGGTAAAACCATAAAAAATCCAAAGGTGTAAATCCATTTTACGAAAGTAAACGCATTGTATTTATCCATTAGTTTTTTTACCAAAATCAAGTAAAAACCATAAGAAATCGCATTGATAAAAACGAGTAAATTACCCAAAGTAGCATTTGGAGCATTAACCATCGATTTTCCGTAAAGAATTAAAGTTATTGTTCCTGCTAATCCTAAAATTATTCCAAATATTTTGCGCTTTTGCATTCGTTCTTTCATAATAATTGCTGAAAGAATTAATACAATCATTGGCGTTGTAACCATTAAAACCGCACCCATAATTGGAGAAGTATAACTTAGCCCTTTGAAAAACGTAAGCATATTCAAAGCTACGCCAAACAAAGCCGCAGCGGCAATTCGAGGAAAATCTTCTAAAGCAATTTTTTCTCTTGGTCCAAAAAAGGAAACTAACCAAAATAGTAAAACCGAACCACCAACGCGCATGGTTATAAATCCGAACGGCTCGACATATTTTGGCATTACATCTTTAGCAATAGTAAAGGTTACACCATAAATTATGGAAACTAATGTTGCGGCAAATAATGCCCAAGTTCTTTTAGACATTTTCTAATGCTTTCATTACTTGCAACATGTTTTGTTGTGTGTTTCCGATGTAAATTTTGTCTTGAATTATAAAAACAGGACGACTTATAAAAGTATAATGTTCTAAAATATACTTGCGAAAATCATCTTCTGTTAAGTTTTTGTTCTTCAAATCCATCGATTTATACAATTGCGCTTTTTTGCTGAACAATGCTTCATAACTTCCAGAAAGTGAACGCATATATTCTAATTCTTCAATCGTAATTGGATCTTGTTTTATGTCGTGATATTTCAAATTTGCACTTTTAGGCAACGATTTTATAATTTTTCTACACGTATCGCAACTCGCTAAATAGTATATGGTATCAGTCATAATTTTTTCTTTTTGCAAAGAAAATTCATTTGAAACTTATAATCTGTATTTTTGTAAAAAAATTGCAATCAATGTCAACATTTATTAAAGAAATACACATTCGTTGGGCCGATTTAGACCCAAATTTTCACGTGCGTCACAGCGCCTATTACGATTTTGGAGCGCAACATCGTGTTGAAATTCTAGAACAATTAGGAATGTCAATGCGTATTATGCAAGAACAACATTTTGGACCAATATTGTTTCGTGAAGAATGTGTTTTTAAAAGAGAAATGCGAATGAATCAAAAGGTTTTTATCAGCACAAAAGTGGGTAAAATAAAAGAAGATGCTTCGCGATGGACGCTTATTCACGAATTTAAAAACGACAAAGACGAATTACTGGCAACCATTACTGTTGATGGCGCTTGGATGGATACTAAACTAAGAAAAATTGCAAATCCAACACCACAAATTGCAATTGATGTTATGAATTTAATGCCAAAATCAGATAATTTTTTACAATTATAAAATCACACAATGGAAGCAACATTTAAAATTTGGGAAACCAGCAGAAACATTTATTTAAAAATCATTGAGAATTATTCATTAGAACAATTGAATAAGATTCCAGAAGGTTTTAGTAATAATTTGGCTTGGAATTTAGGACATATTATTGTTTCGCAACAAGGTTTGGTATATCGACTTTCGGGTTTGCCAATGAATATTTCACCCGAAATGATGG
Source organism: Flavobacteriia bacterium (assembly GCA_013298525.1). Lineage (GTDB taxonomy): Bacteria > Bacteroidota > Bacteroidia > Flavobacteriales > Flavobacteriaceae > Flavobacterium. Next base: position 2,806 of record JAAFHW010000086.1, on the reverse strand, counting down.
AAAAATATAAAAATGGGTCAAAACCAACTGCTACAACCCAAGAAGAAATAGAAGAATTGAAAGTGTTATTGTTTTCATTATTAGAAAAAACCAAAGAAGATTATGCTAACGGCAAATTCACTTCTTATAATGAATATACAACTGGCACAGGATTTCATTTAGCAAACATAAAAGATGCCATGGAGTTTAATAATTATCATGAAGGAATTCATTTGGGTTTTATGATGAATATTAGAAAATTTATTTAAATTAAAATACCTTTGTAAAAAACAAAAGAACAAATGAAATTCAATACTAAAGTAATACACGGTGGTCAACACCACGAAAAAGTAACTGGAGCTGTAATGACTCCTGTTTTTCAAACTTCAACTTATGCACAAACAAGCCCAGGAATTCCTGTTGGTGATTATGAATACAGTCGTGCTGCGAATCCAACGCGTCAAGCTTTGGAAGACGCTTTGGCTTCAATTGAAAATGGAGCTAGAGGTTTAGCATTTGCATCAGGATTGGCAGCTACAGATTGTTTATTAAGAATGTTCAAAGCAGGTGACGAAATCATTGCTATGGACGATTTATATGGTGGAACTTATAGATTATTTACACGTTTATATAAAGATAGTGGTATAAAATTTCACTTCGTTGATATGAATGATTTTGATAAATTTCAATCATTAATTAATGAAAACACGAAGTTAGTTTGGGTTGAAACACCAACAAATCCATTAATGAAATTAGCTGATATTGCAGAAATTGCAAAAATCACTAAAAAACATAATATCCTTTTTGCAGTTGATAATACTTTTGCAACGCCTTACTTACAAAAACCTTTAGATTTAGGAGCAGATATTGTTATGCACTCAGCCACAAAATACCTTGGTGGACATTCAGATGTTATTGCAGGAGCTTTGATTATTAAGGATAAAGCATTAGGTGACGAATTACACTTTAAGCAATTTGCAACAGGAGGAACACTTGGACCAATGGATAGTTATTTGGTTTTAAGAGGAATTAAAACGTTACATCTAAGAGTTCAAAGACATTGTGAAAACGGAATGAAAGTGGCCGAATTTTTAAGCAATCATCCAGAAGTAGCTAAGGTTTATTATCCTGGATTGCCAGATCATCCATTCCATGACATTGCTAAAAAACAAATGAGTGGTTTTGGTGGAATGGTTTCATTCACATTCACATCTGGAAGAAAAGAAGATGCAATTTCCTTTTTAGAAAAACTAAAAGTATTCACTTTAGCAGAATCTTTAGGTGGAGTAGAAAGTTTAGCGAATCATCCAGCATTAATGACGCATGCATCCATTCCAGAAGACAAAAGACTTGAAGTAGGAATTACTGATGACTTAGTAAGATTAAGTACAGGTGTTGAAGATATAGATGATTTACTTGCCGATTTAGAACAAGCATTCAGATAAAAACAAAAAACCCGATTCAATACAATGAATCGGGTTTTTTATTTGGGTTTAAATTATATTAATTTAAATAATAGATGTATCCAAAGTTTAACCAAACATTCCAGTCGTTTGCTCTATTTTCTAAATAAACTTTAGGATCAGGACTTAAACCATCAACCCAGTTTGAAAAATAGTATTGAAATCTCAAATCTACCATTAAATCTGAAAGTTCAGTTAATTTATATCTTGTCCCTACACTTGAAACAACAGACCATGTTGTTCCACCTTTTACATCAAAAGCATCAATATATTTTATTGGAGTAACTGTTGGTAATTGACCTAAACCAGGACCTAAACTCGATTCCGCAGTTGGTTTAAAGAAACTAAATTGACCACCAAGACTTACAAATGGAGCCCAACTTCCAATATTTGCTGTAAAATCTCTAATACTGAAAGGAAAGAATTCCAATTGCATTCCAATGTTTGTTACTGCAGTACTTCCTTGCATTGCTCTAAGTTGTCTTGCAGTCAATGATGTTTTTTTGTCTGCAACCCATTCTCCAAAATGTTGAAGATTGGTTTTGTTGTAAGATAATTCACTTCTTAATTTAAAGTGATCATTAAAATAAGTCTCAGGAGTGTAACAATTACATTCTGCTTTGTATGAAAAATTTAGATAATGGATTAATCCAATACCAAAACCAGTATTTCCTGCATTTGTAGAAATATCGTTTCGCTCTCCGTAGTCAGACTGAAATGCTACAGGCCCCATAATACCACCAATTTCATGGGAAAAACCAAACTGAGCTTGTGCCTTGTTGGTTACACCAAACAAAAGCAATAAAGTGACAATAAAATACTTGGTCATTTTCATACAGATTAATTCAATTCTCGACAAATATATAAAAACATCATTCACTAATAAAATAAAATAAAAAAATACTTGTATATCTACGAAAAAAAGCAGAAATAGTTTTAAAACAAGTCATTAATTTCACATATCATTAAAAAATCTTAACAAAAAGATAAAAATTATGAGAATTTAAAAAAAATTGTGCCATTATTTTTATAAAATGTATATTTGTCGAATATTACGAAAACGTTTTCTTAAACATTAATATTATATTTTATGTCACAAAGTATCAACAACTTTATTGAAGCGGTTGCTAAAAGAAACCCTAACGAGCCTGAATTTATGCAAGCTGTTAAGGAAGTTGCCGAAACAGTAATTCCTTTTATTGAAGAGAATAAAAAATACGAAGGCAAAATGCTTTTGGAAAGAATGGTTGAACCAGAAAGAGTAATCATGTTCAGAGTAACTTGGATTGACGACGCTGGTAAAACTCAAGTAAACAGAGGTTACAGAATTCAGATGAACTCTGCAATTGGACCTTACAAAGGAG
>JAAFHW010000085.1 GCA_013298525.1 Flavobacteriia bacterium | reverse complement strand
CATAACATGTATTAGGTGTTAATCCTGAGGCTACGTATGGTAGTGCTCCATTATAAACAACACCAACACCAGTTTGAGTACCACCAACAGCAGGTATAACTTCAATTTCCCATGAAGTTGATCCACTTGGGTTTGACCAATTTAAATCTGCTGCAGTTTGAGTGATACCAGTGGCAGATAAATTCGTAGGTTCTAAACATCTTTGAACTAAACTCACTCTATCAATCAACCATCTATCTCCACCTAAACCGGCTGTTGGTTGAGTAAAACGCATTACAAAAGCTATGTAAACTTGAGTACCGGCAGGATATGCTGATAGATCTACTACTTTTTCTTCATATATATTATATGTAGTATTTAAAGTTGTTTCAGTCCATTGAGCTGGAGTTGCTGTATAATTTGCAACTGTAGTTTGTGAACCAGGAGAAACGTTGGTATTAACTTTTATAAGATATTCTGTATTGGATACTGTAGCAATTGTAGATCTAGTCCAAAAACGTAATTGTCCATTTGCAGGAATTGTTACCAATGGTGTTGCTAAATAATCTTCAGAAGTATTTCCTTGGCCTATATTTTCGCGATCCATATAAGCGGCATTTAAACCTTGGTATACATTTGTTGCAACGGTGTTTATGCTCCATCTTCTTGTGAGACCGACACCATTATCAAAAACTGCCCATTGATTTCCAGTAGCTCCTGTTCCTAATGTCCATGGTGAAGAAGCTGTTGGAAGAGGAACATCTGGTCCAGTTGTTCCTTCAAAACCTTCAACACCTGGTGTTGGAAATTGGGAATATCCAACAATTGAGAAAAATAATGTTAGAATTAGTAAAATAATTTTTTTCATAAAAAATATAAATTGATTGGTTTGTTGTTTAATAGATAATTACCAAAAATATAAAAAAAATATAAAATATTTAATTTAAATTTTGAAAATTCCTCCAAATGCTATAATTCTTTGTAAAAAAAGAAAGTGTTGGCTTGCTTTATCGGTATTTTCATTAGTTGTTTTAATATCATTCATGTCAATGTATCCAGCTTTTAACTCAGTTTGAACGAAAAAGTATTTGAAAAAAGTAAAATTCAATCCAACTTTTGCAGAAATTCCATAACCAGAAACATGAAAATCATCATAACGTTGTTTTCCAAGTACTCTAGAATTTGTTTTTGGATATAACAATCCTAAGCCAATTCCTTCAGTTAAGTTTAATTGAAATTTATCGGTATTTGAAATTTTAAAAACCTTTGAAATATCATCAACTCTACAAAATTCTGAATTGATATAATTCAGTCCGTCGGTATGCTCAAATGTTAGGAATGGAGGAGTTGGTGAAGTGTCTAATCCGGTGTAATTGTCAAAAAAATTAACAGGAGAGTTATTGTATGTTCCATTGTATATTGAGCCACTTTCAGTTGAAGGTAAATTTATATTTCCTGAAACATTTGCAGTTTGGTTTTGTCGCATAACATATTTCATGTGATCTAGTCCTAAAGAAACATTGTAATGGTCATTTATGAAGTAACCCATTCTAAAATTTGTTTGAGGAATAGTCATTGAACCAGGATTTATATAATCAACATGCCAACCTTTTGGTTTATCATCTGCTATGGCATCATGAATTGTGAAATCATAATTTTTACCTTCAAAATGAATGTCAGATTTGGTATAGCTTTCTCTATTTCCTCCCCAAAAAAAGTAAAATTTACCTTTGTTATGACTTGTGAATTTTTCAGATTTTGATTTTTCTTGTGCTATTGAAAATTGTGAAAAAATAGCCAACACAATAACTATTTTACCTTTTAAATTAGAAAACATTTATTTTAGAATTGATTTATAGTTTTACGAATTGCTACTAGTTTAGTCATAAGATCTTCAAAGTAATCTAAGTGAAGCATATTGGCTCCATCACTTTTTGCATTTGCTGGATCAAAATGAGTTTCAATAAAAATTCCGTCTACTCCAACTGCTATTCCAGCTTTGGCAACTGTTTCAATCATATCGGGTCTTCCTCCAGTTACTCCAGCAGTTTGATTGGGTTGTTGAAGTGAATGTGTTACATCTAAAACAGTAGTTGCATATTGTTGCATGGTTGGAATACCTCTGTAATCAACAATCATATCTTGGTACCCAAACATAGTACCTCTATCAGTTACCATTACATTTTCGTTATGACAATCCAATACTTTTTGTACGGCATGTTTCATGCTTTCAGGACTCATGAATTGTCCTTTTTTTAAGTTGATCGTTTTTCCAGTTTTTGCTGCTGCTACAACCAAATCGGTTTGTCTTACTAAGAAAGCTGGAATTTGTAAAACATCTACATATTCTGCAGCAATAGCAGCGTCTTCATTTGTATGAATATCTGTTACAGTTGGAACATGAAAAGTTTCAGAAACTTTACGAAGAATTTTTAATGCTTTTTCATCTCCAATACCAGAGAAGCTATCAATTCTTGAACGATTGGCTTTTTTGAATGAACCTTTAAAGACATAAGGAATTTCTAATTTATCTGTTATTGTAATTAGTTTTTCAGCAATTTTCATAGCCATTTCTTCTCCTTCAATAGCACAAGGACCGGCTAATAAAAAGAAATTACCACTTTCAATATGCTTGATTTGTGGAATATTGTTAATGTTCATATTGTATGATTTTGAAGTGCAAATATAATAAGAAAAAACCTTCTAACTTGTTAATTAGAAGGTTTTCTACTAGCTTATATGTTCAGAAAAGATAAAGTGTTTAGGATTGATTTTTTATACTAAATCCTTTTGGACAGAGCACTTTTCCTTTCTCATATATATTAAGGTAAAGGATTATTTTTTTTTCGGTTCCTTCAAATGAAATTTGATATATATCTAATGTACCTGCTCCAACTGCACTTTTTTTAGTTGGAAATGGACAACAAGTATCTATTTTTTCATAACTGATTTTTTCCCCATTTGGACCACTTATCGCATTAAAAAAGTACACAACATTTTTAGGTGAATATTTTTCATTTTCAAAGCCAAGGTTTATAGGATAATCCATGTCATATCCATATTTTCCGTCTTTATCATATTCTGTTAACAAAAATTGCTTGTTTTTAATAGGAGGTTTGATAGCAGAATTATCAATATTCTGTATAGTTGATTTAATGCTTCCACAAGAAGATAGCATTAAGATTGAGGTAAATAGGAGGAATACAATTTTGCTTTTCATTTTATCGACAAATTAGGAGTATGATATTTTTATTCAAATTTCACAAATAATAATCAAAAATCAAACCATATAGTTATTTTTGTAAAAAAAAGCGATGGAATTTATTACAAATACTTGGCATTGGTCAATTTCTGGTTTTCTTATAGGATTGGTTATGCTCTCACTTATCTATTTTGGAAAAGTTTTTGGCATGTCATCTAATTTGAGAAGCCTATGTTCAATGACAGGAATTGGTAAAAAAGTCCCATTTTTTGATTGGGATTGGAAATCACAACGTTGGAACTTAGTTGTTGTTGCAGGGACCATGTTAGGAGGATATGCAGCAACACATTTTTTAAGCTCCGATTCTAATGTTGCCATTAATGAAATAACTATTCAAAAATTACAAAATATTGGGATTGAAGCTCCAAATTCAAAGTTATTGCCAGATTCATTGTTTGGAAAAAATGTATTTGAATCTCCAAAAATGATATTATTTCTTTTGATTGGAGGTTTACTTATAGGCTTTGGTTCCAGATATGCTGGCGGATGTACCTCTGGTCATGCAATTTCTGGATTGAGTAATTTTCAATTACCTTCTCTAAAAGCAGTTATCGGTTTTTTTGTTGGAGGACTTATAATGGTTAATTTTATTTTCCCTTTAATTTTTAAATAGTCAATTATGAATTTAATAAAATACTTGCTAGTAGGTTTTATCTTTGGGGTTGTTTTAACTAAAGCAGAAGCCGTTTCATGGTATAGAATTTATGAAATGTTTCAATTCGATTCTTTTCATATGTATGGAATCATTATGACAGCTATTGCTACTGGAGTTGTTGGTATACAAGTAATAAAGCGAAAAAAACTAAATGATATTAAAGGACTTCCAATTGAAATTCTTGATAAAGAAAAAGGAACTTTTCGTTATTGGATTGGAGGATTGATTTTTGGGTTGGGATGGGCTATGGTTGGAGCATGTCCTGGGCCAATCTTTATATTAATTGGCGCAGGTTTTATCTCAGTTGGATTTGTATTAATAGGTGCTTTATTAGGTACTTTCTTTTATGGATTAATAAAAGACAAATTACCACATTAAATTATTTCGGCACTTAAACCAGCTTCAAGCAATTGAGTGCATTGAGGTTTCAATTCATTAAAAGCTCCAGTTTTTACAGTACATTGTCCTTTGTAATGAACCAATATAGCACATTGTTCAGCTTGTTCTGAAGTGTGTTCGCATACTCTAATAAGTGTATCAATTACATGATCAAAAGTATTTACATCATCATTGTAAAGAACTATCTCATTATTTATTCCAACCAATTCCTGAACGGATACTTCTTCTTTTGTTTTTTCTATCGTACTCATAACTATCTATTCTATTTGAAGATTTAACAAAAAGTAAATTTAATTATTTTTTAAATATTTTAATGAAACCCAATTGTTTCTTTCAAATTTTTTAACATACGTTAAACCTTTTTCTGTACAAGATGCATCTATGAATGGAATGTCTTCATTGTAAAATCCGCTTAAAAGCAATATACCATTTTTATTTAAACAATCAGCATAAGTCTGCATATCGTTTAATAGGATATTTCTGTTAATATTGGCAATTATTAAATCATAACTTTTACCTTTTAATAGTTCAGCATCACCTTCATAAACAGTTATTTCATTGCAATTATTGCGTTCAGCATTTTCTATTGAATTCAAATAACACCAATTGTCAATGTCAATCGCATCAATAGGTTTAGCACCTTTCATTTCTGCTAAAATAGCTAAAATAGCAGTTCCGCAACCCATGTCAAGTGTTTTTAAACCAGTAACATCTGTTTCCAATAAATGTTGAATCATCATGTGAGTAGTTTCATGATGTCCTGTTCCGAAACTCATTTTAGGTTCAATAATTATATCAAATTCAGCTTCTGTTTTTTTATGAAATGGAGCTCTAACATGACATTTTCCATCAACATCAATTGGCTCAAAATTCTTTTCCCATTCTTCATTCCAATTCACTTGATCTATTTCCTCTATAACGTAAGAAATTTTAAATTCATCAGAACCTAAAATATAAATATCTTCAAGAACATCTTCTGTCCAAAGGTCTTTTTGAATAAATGCACTAAAGCCAGTTTCAGTTTCAATAAAACTTTCAAATGGTTTTTCACCCAATTCGGCAATTAATATTTCTGATCCTAGTTCTTTGGGTTCAATAGTAAAATGATATCCTAAGTAGATATTTGACATGATATTTTTTTTGCAAATGTAGTAATGAATTTTGGATAGAAATTGTTTTTCAAAAAAAAACCTAGCACTTGGCTAGGTTAATTATTTATTTTTTTGGTTCATATAACCTAAGCAATCGGTCATATGTCTCATTTAATTTTTGAAAAGACTTCATTAATTCAACATCTGATGCTTTAGTTCTAACTAGTTCTGCAACTAACTTAGTTTGTCTTTTTAAAACTACTATTGTTTCATCAGCTTGAGGATTTCTTAAATCTTGTGGCATTGTGTTAACATCTAATGCTTGAGCTTTTTCAACTAAATATTCACAAGAATTTTTTATTGGTCCAAAATTTCCTTCTCCTGCTGGTTCAAATGTTTTAACTAATAATTCTTGAAAATCATTAAGTTGTGGCCATTTTGAAGCTATTGATTGAGCTGAAACAGTATTAATTGCAAAGAAAAATGCAATTGCGAATAAAGATTTTATTAATTTCATTATTGTATGATTTAAATGTTATGCAATAATAATAATTTTTTTTATACAACCGAGTTAAATTTTATAAAATTAAATCTACAATTCATCACTAATTTTCAACATTTCAGTTACTTTTAGTTTTTGTATTCATATAGTTGCTGCAACTTTGCTTCATCAAATTACAAACAATCATGAAAACAATTATTACATTTTTAATTTTATTTATTTCATCATTTGGGATTTCTCAAACCAAAATTTCTGGTAAAGTTGTAGATGAAAAAAGCAATCCTATAGCTGGAGCTAATATTTACATTGATGGAACATACGATGGTGCAACTTCAAATGAAATTGGTGAATTTACTTTTAGTACATCTGAAAAAGGCAATAAAATTCTTGTAATTTCATTTCTTACTTATGAAACTTTAAAAACTACAATTGAAATTGAAACCTACCAAAATAAAACTTTCAAACTAAAAGAAAGTATCAATACTTTAGATGAAGTTGTTATTAATGCAGGAACTTTTGAAGCAGGTGATAAAGCTAAAAATACGGTTTTAAAACCATTAGATATAGTTACAACTGCTGGTTCTAATGGCGATATTGTTTCGGCTTTGCAAACTTTACCAGGAACGCAAACTGTTGGTGAAAGTGGACGATTGTTTGTTCGTGGAGGAGAAGCTGATGAAACGCAAACTTATGTTGACGGAATTCGTGTGGCACAACCTTTTGGTTCGACAACTCAAAATTTACCAACTCGTGGACGATTTTCACCTTTTCTTTTTAGTGGAATTTCTTTTTCAACTGGAGGTTATTCTGCCGAATATGGTGAAGCTTTATCAAGTGTTTTATTATTGAACACAACTGATATGGCAACCGAAAATAAAACAGACATTTCATTTATGACTGTAGGTTTAGGAGTTGCAAATACTCAAAAATGGAAAAAAAGTTCGCTTACATTTAATACTGCTTACATTGATTTAGCTCCATATCAAGTGGCGATTCCTCAGAATGTTGATTGGAATAAAGCTTTTCAATCACTTTCTGGAGAAATAGTTTATCGCTATGAATTGGAACGAGGTTTGTTCAAACTTTACACGGCTTTTGACGCATCAAGATTTGATTTGAATCAAGAAAGTATCAATTCTGTTGCTAAAACTAGAGTTGATTTAAAAAACAATAATCTTTATGTAAATGCTTCTTACAAAGGAAATTTTGGTTCAAATTGGCAACTTACAACTGGTTTGAGTTATGGTTTAGGAAACAATAAAATAGGTTTGGATAACCAAAGAATTGAGAATACCGAACACGCATCACATTTGAAATTAAAAATTAAAAAGCCAATTTCAGATAGAATCAAATTGTCTTTTGGTGTCGATTATTTCATAACAAAATTTGATGAAAAATATTCATTTATTACAAATCAAACAGGTTACAATTCTAATATTTTCGCTGGATTTACTGAAGCTGATATTTTCTTTTCTAAAAAACTAGCAATGAAAGTTGGAGTAAGAGCTGTAAATAATGATTTATTGAATGAAACTTCCATTTCTCCTCGAACATCATTGGCTTATAAAGTTAGTAAATCTAGTCAGTTTTCTGTTGCTTATGGCGAATTCGAACAAGCTCCAAGACAAGATTATTTGAAATTCACTTCAGATTTTAAAAACGAAAGAGCATCTCATTATATTTTGAATTATCAATACAGTAAAGATAAGCGCACTTTTAGAAGTGAAATTTACTTTAAAGATTATAATGACTTGGTAAAATTTGATACTCAAATAGCACAATACAATTCTAATTTTAATAATAACGGATTTGGATTTGCAAAAGGATTAGATATTTTCTGGAGAGACAATAAATCAATTAAAAATTTAGAATATTGGGTTTCGTATTCCTACATCGATACTAAAAGAGATTATAGAAATTATGAAGCCGAAGTTACTCCAAGTTTTGTAGCTAAAAACAATTTTTCGATAGTTACTAAATATTGGATAAACGATTGGAAGTCAAGTTTTGGTTTGTCTTATAGTTTCAATTCAGGACGACCTTATGATAATCCAAATGAAATGAGTTTTATGAACGGAAAAACTAAAAGTTATAATAATGTTAGTATGAGTTGGGCTTATTTGTTAAGTCAGCAAAAAATATTATTCATTTCAATCAGCAATGTTTTAGGAACTCAAAATGTCTTTGGATATGACTATGCTAACTCACCTGATTCTAATGGCGTTTTTCAAAGAAGTGAAATAATTCCAACAGCAGATAGATTTTTCTTCGTTGGATTCTTTTGGACCATCAGCGATAATAAAAAGGACAATCAATTGGATAATTTATAGTTTACAATTCATCCCAAAAAATCAACAATTCGGTAAGTATAAATTTCACAGCACATACAAACAGAATACTTTTACATCAGAATTAAGAACAAGAGTTTTAATCATCAATTAATCAATAACAGTATCAATTAAAAAATTAGAAATTATGACAAAAATTATCACAACATTAGTAGTATTTTTAGCAACAGTTTTAACTGTAAATGCACAACAGTATGAGCAAGGTATGGGAAAAGCATTCGCAACTTGGAAAACAGGAAACGCAACAGAAGCATCAGCTTTATTTGAAAGAATTGCATCGGTTGATATAGCTTTAGTAAACACAACAGAAGCTTTCAATCCAGCAAATGCTAAAAACGCAACAGCTTTAATAAACAAAGCACAAGCAGCTTTAGACGCAGCAGAATTAATTTCTCCGAACAATGCTGAAATTCTAATTATGCAAGCTATGATAAATACAGCTTGGATTGTTCAAGATCCAATGACAAACGGAATGAAACTTTCAGCTCCAACTATTGAATTATATGAAAGAGCATTAAAATTAGCACCAGAAAATCCAAGAGCTGTTTTCGGTAAAGCTGAATTTGAAATCGGTGGAGCTCAATATTGGGGAACAGATACCAAACCAATGTGTGAGCAAGTTGCAAAATCTATTGAATTATTTGCTAAATTTAAACCAGAAACAGAATTTCATCCAACTTGGGGTTTAGATAGAGCTCAAGAAACATTGAAAAACTGCGGAAAGTAATTTCAAAAATAAAATCTTAAGAAGATGATAACCAAATTAATCAAAGAATTACCAAGAGCGATTTTTATTTCAATAAGCATCTTTTTAGTTCTATTAATCATAAGATTCTTATCAGGAGTTCGAATTGAATTCAACTCAAGTTTATTAATCAATTTTGGTTACACAACTTTATACGGTTTCAGGTTGTACTATGCGAATGCTATTTTATTCATGAAACTTGATGAGATTTTTAGCAAAGAAAGGTTCAATAGAAAAAGAATTCTAATTGGTTTTATAGGTTCATTTATTATTTCGGTTGGAGTAATCTTTTTGTTGAGAATTTTTGAAGATGTAATTATTGAAGGAAGTTCATTAGCTTTATTTTTTGAAAAAGAAAAGTTTAGTAATTATTTAGTTACCATCATAATAACATTTATTGTAACACTTGCTTTTCATGCATTTTACTTTTACAAAGCTTATCAAGAAAGTCGCTTAAAAGAGCAAAAGATAATCGCTGGAACTGCGAATGCTAAATTTGAAAGCTTAAAAAATCAAATTGATCCTCATTTTCTCTTTAATAGTTTGAATGTTTTAAGTTCATTAATAGAGGAAAATCCTGAAAATGCACAACAGTTTACCACTTCATTATCTAAGATTTATCGCTACGTTTTAGAACAAAAGGATAAAGAATTAGTTACAGTTTCAGAAGAATTAGCTTTCGCAAAAACGTATATGAAGTTATTAAAAATGCGTTTCGAAAACAGCATCACTTTTGAACTTCCAACTGATTTTGAAAATCCTGATGCCAAAGTGGTTCCATTGTCATTGCAATTATTATTAGAAAATACGATTAAACATAATGTGGTTAGTGAAAACAAGCCACTTCATATCAAAATTTATATAAAAGATAATTTTTTAGTAGTAGAAAATAACCTGCAAAAGAAAGAAGTCTTACAAGATAGAAAAGGTGTCGGACTTCAAAATATAGTAAGTCGCTATGCTATTCTTTCAGAACGAAAAGTCTTAATTGACGAGACTAAAGAAACGTTTGCAGTATATCTACCTATTTTAACAAAACAAATAAGTATCATGGAAACAACAAATACATTTAACGAAAACACTTCTTACTTAAGAGCTAAAGAACGTGTAGAAAAAATAAAAGGATTTTATGGAAATCTTGCATCCTATTGTGTAGTAATTCCAATATTAATCATCATCAATTTAACCACAAATAGCAACGGATTTCAATGGTTTTGGTTCCCAATGTTGGGTTGGGGTTTAGGAGTACTATTTCATGCTTTTGAAACTTTTGGATACGGAAAATCTTGGGAAGAGAAAAAGATTCAAGAAATATTGAATAAACAAAATAATACTAACAACAAATGGAAGTAATTATGAATACTAATCAAGATTTTGAGAACTATCAAAAAGCAAAAAAGCAAGTTGAAGAAATCAAAGGATTTTATTCGCATTTAACATTTTATATAATTTTTAATGCAATAATAATTTTTATCAATTTAAAATATTCACCCAATCATCTTTGGTTTTTTTGGACGACTTTCAGCTGGGGAATTGGATTGTTTTTTCATGCGTTAAAAGTCTTTAATTGGTTTCCTTTTTTTGGAAAAAGTTGGGAAGAAAAAAAGATGCAACAGTTTATAGAAGAAGAAAAGAACAAACAAAATAAATACGAATAATTATGACACCAGAAGAGCAAATGCAATACGAAAGAGCACTTAAACGTGTCAAAAAGATTAAAGGTTTTTATACGCATTTATTGGTTTATGTGGTTATAAATTTGATGATTGTGATAATTAATATCCAAAATCTCAAAACCGGTGAAAGTTATTTTAAATTGGAGAATTTCTTCACGGCTTTCTTTTGGGGAATTGGTTTGGTAGCTCACGGATTATCAACTTTTGGTGGTGAAATTTTCTTTGGAAGCGATTGGGAAGAAAAGAAAATTAAAGAGTTGATGGAGAAGGAGAAGAGCGAACAACAAAAATGGGACTAATGATAAATTCGGAACTTATTTTTAAAATTTTACTTGTAATTCACATCATTGCAGGAAGCATTGGTTTGATTACCGGAACTATCAATATTACTAGAAAAAAAGGAGATAAGTTGCATAAAACTGTTGGTTTGTTTTTTCTTTATGGGATGTTGATCAACGGTTTTGCAGGTTTATTAATGACTTTAATACATAGTAATCCTTTTCTGTTTATTGTTGGGATTTTTTCAATATACATGGCAGCAACAGGACAACGATATCTTTCTTTAAAAGGATTGTTGAATGGTGAAAAAGCCAAAAATATAGATTGGATTTTAAGTGCAATAATGTTACTTTTCGGAATTGGATTTGTGATTTATGGAATCTTAATATTGTTTTCAAGTAATAATTTCGGAATCGTATTATTAGTTTTCGGATTCATCAGTATTTCAATGGTTTATCAAGATTTTAAAAATTATAAAGGTCAAAATTCAATAAAAAACTTTTGGTTGTTAGTTCACATTCAGCGAATGATAGGTAGCTATATTGCTGCTGCAACAGCTTTTTTGGTAGTCAATAATACTTTTTTACCAGCAGTTGTTGCTTGGCTTTTACCAACTGTATTACTAGTTCCATTAATTATAAAATGGTCAAATAAATATAAAATCGTTTCAAAATAAGAATATGAACATAATTATTATAGAAGACGAAAAACCTGCTGCAAGATTATTGCAACGTAAGGTTGAAAAATTAGGATTGCAAGTAAGTCAAATGCTACATTCTGTTGAAGAATCTATCAATTGGTTTCAGAATAATCCGCATCCAGATTTGATATTTTTAGACATTCAACTTTCGGATGGTTTATCCTTTGAAATTTTTGAAAATATTGATATAAAAAGCGCTGTAATTTTTACAACTGCTTATGATGAATATGCTTTAAGAGCTTTCAAATTAAACAGTATTGATTATCTTCTAAAACCAATTGATGAGGATGATTTAGAAACAGCAGTGAACAAGTTTAAAGCAAGAAATGTCGCTGCAGCAAATTTATCATTGGATTTTGAAATGATTAAAAAAATGTTGGTAAACCCAATTGATAGAGAATATAAAAAACGATTTACAATCAAAATGGGACAACAATTAAAAATGATTGCAATAGAAGAAATAGAATGTTTTTACAGCGAAAATAAAGGCACATATCTTCACACATTTGATGGTCGAGATTACTTATTAGATACAACTTTAGAAAGTTTAGAAAATGAATTAGA
>JAAFHW010000084.1 GCA_013298525.1 Flavobacteriia bacterium | reverse complement strand
GAAGAAATAATCATGTCATCTCCACGAGCTACAAACCAGAAATAGTCTTCTTCATCTTGACGGAAAATATCACCAGTGATGTTCCAACCGTTTTCAACATATTCTTTTTGTTTGTCTTCTCGATTTAGATATTTACAACCTGTAATTCCTCTAACGGCTAATCTTCCTGCTTCGTTTCTTGGTAATTCATTTCCTTTTGCATCAATAATTTTAGCTTCATAACCTGTGATGGCTAATCCTGTTGCTCCAGGTTTCATATTTTCTTCATTGGATGAAATAAAAATATGTAGCATTTCTGTTGCTCCAATTCCGTCAATAATTTTCAATCCTGTAGCATCATACCAATCTTGCCAAACCTTTAATGGTAGGGTTTCGCCAGCAGAAACACATTTGCGTAAGCTTGATATATCAAATTCTTTAACTTTAGTAGTAATGATACGCCAAGCGGTTGGTGCTGTGAAACAAATGGTGATTTTATGATCTTGAATGGCTTTTAAAAGTAAATCAGGACTTGGTTTTTCGATTAGAAATGTTGATGCTCCAAAATACATAGGAAATAAAACCAATCCGCCTAAACCAAAGGTAAATCCTAGTGGCGGACTTCCTGTAAAAACATCATTTTGAGTAGGTTTTAGCGAATATTGTGGAAAGCATTCGCAAATATTCAGAATATCTTTATGATAATGCGAAGTCATTTTGGGCAAACCTGTAGTTCCAGATGTGAATCCAATTAAAGCTACCGAATCAGATTTTGAATGATAATTATCGAATGTTTTTGGTTTAGAAGCCATCAATTCTTCTAACTGAGAGTTACCGTAGAAACAAGTTTTCTTTAAAAAATCAGATTTCACCAAATGGATTTCTTCTTCTAATTCTTTATCACAAAATGCATGTGAAATTTCAGCACAATCTATAATTGTTGTCAATTCTTTAGAACGAAGTAGAGGCATAGTGGCTACAACAATTCCACCAGCTTTTAAAACTGCAAACCAACAGGCCACCATCATTGGATTATTTGCAGAACGAATTAAAACTCTGTTTCCTGATTTCAAACCTAAATCATCTACTAAAACGTGAGCAATTTGATTGGCTTTTTCATATAAATCTTGATAAGTCCAAGTTTCTTCAAAAGTTCGAATACATATGTTATTTCCGCGACCTTCTTTGATGTGATTATCCAATAATTTTTCAACACAATTCATTAGTTCAGAATGTTGAAATTGCGGTAAATCAGTAAAAACATAATTAGGTTGCAAGTCTAAACTTGGTAGGTTTAAAAGTGCAAAATTATCTTCGTAGTGTTTCATTTGAAAATTTCAATTTTGAAAATTCTAAATTCCAACTCTTTTAGCTTATTGGAATTTGGGATTTGATTTTTGTAATTTATAATTTATTACTCTTCGGTTTCAAAGCTTTTTTCATTCCTTCCGCTTGTTTTCTTTCGGAAACTTTTAATGGATATAAATGTGAAATTCCCATTTTGTATTGATTTGGAATGTCATTTGACTGAAATTGTTCATAAGCTTGTGCGTTTCTAACAAAATTAGCATCCAATAATAATGGTCTTCCAAGTGCTACTAAATCGGCTCTACCATTCAAAATAATGGTATTAATTTGATCGATATCTTGAATGTAACCAGCCGTAATCGTTGGAATATCAACTGTATTTCTTACCGCATCTGAAAAAGGTGTTTGCCACATTCTACCCGTAATTGGTTTTTGATTTGCAACAGTATTTCCAGTAGAAACATTGATAATATCTGCTCCAGCATTTTTAAAAGTAGTTGCAATTGTGATTACGTCCTCTTCTGAAATTCCGTTTTCTGCCCAATCGGTAGCTGAAATTCTTACCGACATTGGTTTTTCTTTTGGGAAAACAGCTCGCATTTCATTGAAAACTAGTAATGGAAATTTCAATCTGTTTTCTATATTTCCACCAAATTCGTCTGTTCTATTGTTAGTTAATGGTGATAGGAAAGAAGCTAATAAAAATCCATGATGCGCTTGTAATTCGATTAAATCAAATCCAGCTTTATCCGAATTTATAGTAGCTTGAACGAATTGCGAAGTAACCAAATCCATATCTACCAAAGTCATTTCTTTTGGTATTGCTGAATTTTCATTAAATGGAATTGCAGACGCGGAAAGTAATTTCCAACTTTCTCCACAAAAACCATCTTCCCAAGGAATTTTAGAGCAACCTTTTCGACCAGAATGTCCTAATTGAATTCCGATTTTTGTTTGTGTATTTTTATGAATAAAATCATTGATTCTTTTCCATCCAACTGTTTGATTTTCATTGTAAATACCTGCACAACCAAAAGTAATGCGTCCAGTTTCTGAAACAGCAGTCATTTCCGTTAAAATCAATCCTATTCCACCAATGGCTCTTGAGGTATAATGCTGAAAATGCCAATCGTTTACCAAACCATCTTTGGCCGAATATTGTCCCATTGATGACATTGCAATTCGATTTTGTAATTCTAAATCTCGAAGTTTAAAAGTTGAAAATGCAGCAGGAATAGGTTGTAGGTTTTGGGTTGTAGGTTCTAGGTTTTTGTTGAACTCTTCTAATACTTTATCTGTAAACGATTTATCTCGCAAACGCAAGTTTTCATAAGTTACTTTTTTAGCACGTGTCATACATCCGAAAGCAAACTGATAAAAAGGATGTTGATTATGACGATTCATATTTTCAAACCAATCTAACGATACCAAAGCAGCATACTGAATCATTTCTACAGTATTTCTTCGGGATTTATCATAATGTTGAAAAACTGCTTGTACATCGTTAGGATTCGCTATCAAGGCATCAAACAAACCAATAGCAGAATCCATTGCTAATTTTGTTCCCGAACCAATAGAGTAGTGGGCTGTAGCTTTTGCATCACCAAGTAAAACAATATTCTTATGATACCAATTTTCATTAGTTACATGTGGAAATTGACGCCAATGCGATTTGTTAGAAATTAGTGGATGACCATCCAGTTCTTCTTTGAAAATTTCAGTAATTTTTGCAATCGTATCTTCTTCATTAGTAACTTCAAATTGGAATTTTTGCCAAGTCTCGTCAGAACATTCAAATATCCAAGTGCTCATTCCGGCTTCGTATTGATAGGAATGTGCTACGATTAATCCATGTTCTGTATTTCTGAAAAAATAGGTGAATGCGTCTAATGGTTTTGTAGAGCCTAACCACACAAATCGATTTTTCTTTAGTTCAATTTTAGTTCCAAATTCTGATGCAAATTTTGTTCGTATTTGACTTCCAATTCCATCAGAAGCGATTATAATATCTGCATCTTCAAATTGACTTAAATCATCTACATTGTGTTCGAAATACAAATTCACACCTTCTTCTATGCATCTTTGTTGCAATAATTGTAGTAACGTTTTTCTAGAACATCCGCAAAATCCATTTCCTGCTATGTTTACAGTTTGTCCGTCACGAGCAATTATAATATCATCCCAATAGGCAAATTTGCTACGAATGAGTTCATACGATTGCATGTCACGCTTTAGAAATTCTCCCAAAGTTTCATCAGAAAATACTACACCAAAGCCAAAACTATCATCCGATTTATTACGTTCGTAAATATCGATTTGGCAATGAGGCATTGCTTTTTTGGTTAATATTGAAAAGTATAGTCCTCCAGGACCACCACCAATTACTGCTATTTTCATATTTTTATGGAACGCGGATGAAACGGATGCTATGCAACGCTGATTTCCGCGGATTTTTTTATTTAACTTCTTTTAATTGAGAAAATTTCTCCAATTTTAGTATAATTTGAACCTGCTAATCTTGAAACAGGTTTGTAATTTTCCATGTTGATTTTGTAATTATCTAAAAGCACGTCATCATCGAAATGCATCATTACAATTTCACCAATAATCATAGTTGCACCATTATTTTCAGGATGTGGCATTGTGAAATTATGAATCATTTTACATTCAAAAGAAATTTTAGATTCTTTAACTCTTTTAGGCTTTATTAGTTTGCAATCAATAGGAGTAAGACCAGCATGAAAGAATTCATCTTCATTAGCTGGTAATTCTGCTGATGTCATATTCATGGCTTCAACAACATCTTCTGTAACCATGTTTAGAACGAATTCATTATTTTGAAGAATATTGTTTAAAGTGTCTTTATTGTTTCCTTTGTTTTTAGCTGTCGAAAACATAATATGTTTTTCACCAACAATATTAAAATAGGAGAAAGGAGCAAGGTTGTTAATTCCTTTTTGGTCAATTGTTGCAATCCAACCAATAGGCCTTGGAATTATCGTACCTGTAATAAGTTTGTATAAGGATGATGAATCTAAATCTTTGGGATCAAATTGCATTTTGTTGTATTGTTTTTACAAATTAAATGAAATTAATAGGAATATTCTAAAATCGATTGGTAAAAATTATCAACTTTATTAATTTCACATTGAAAGCGTCGATTAAAACATTGAAAAAGTAATTTTTAGCTAAAAATTAGTATAAATGAAATAATTTCCCAGTAAAATTGCATACTATATAATTTTATACTAAAAAAAATAGCAAAAATGTTTTTGTATATTTGCTAAATTAGTATATTTATGCAAAATTTATATATATGGAAATTTTAGCGTGTCCAAAATGTCAAAGTGACAACATTGTAAAAAGTGGTGTAATCAAAGACAGACAAAGGTTTTTATGTAAAAAATGCAATTATTACTTTACCGTAAATAAACTCGGAAAAAAGATTGATAGTTACTATGTTACTAAGGCTTTACAACTTTATTTGGAAGGTTTAAGTTTTAGAGAAATAGAGCGAATTATCGGTGTTTCTCATGTAACTGTTAGTAATTGGGTTAAAGAATATAAAGTAACAAAACCCAATCATACCGATTATCATCCTACTTATAAGATATATAACCACTTAGAATTGGTAGAATTTTTAAAAAATAAAGACCAATTAAAAGGAGCAGGTATGATTATTACCGAACTTGGTGATAAATTTATGCTAATAAAATGGGAACGTTTCAAAGATTAACTATAGTATTTACATAAATATATATCATAATTTTTTTCATTAACAAAAATTTAGAATTTGGTCATGCAAAAATAAATTACTAACCAAATTTTAAACCTTATGAAAAAAATTATTTTGTTATCATTTGCAGCTTTCTCATTCATTGGAAATGCACAAACGACAACACCAGCAACACCTGCTGCATCAGCAGAAAAAGAATGGGATGTTAGCCTTTATGGTTTTGTTAGAACCGATTATATTTGGGATACTAGAAAATCAGCTCAAGTTAGAGAATACAATTTAAATCTTTATCCGTTAGATGAAGTTCTTGATGCAAATGGAGATGATTTGAACGGAGTTGGAGCTTCAAATTTTTTATCGGTAGTTTCTAGATTAGGAGTTAAAGTAAAAGGACCTAATGTATGGGGTGCAAAAATGTCAGGAACGCTTGAAGGTGATTTCTTTGGTAATACTGAAGCCTCTATTGGACTTTTAAGATTACGACATGCTTATGCTAATATGGAGTGGTCTAAAACGACACTTACTTTAGGACAAACTTGGTATCCAACATTTATTCCAGAAGTTTTTCCTGGTGTTGCAAACTTTAGTACTGGAATTATGTTTAATCCTTTTGGATGGGCATCACAAGTTAGATTAAAACAAAATCTTTCAAAAGAAATTTCATTTGCTTTTACAGCATATAAAGAAAGAGAGTTTACTACACAAACTGCTACAGGAGGAACACAAAATTCTGCTTCATTCAATTCTGCTTTACCAACATTACACGGACAATTTCAATTTAAAAACAAAAATTGGATTGCTGGTTTAGGAGCTGAATACAAATCATTACAACCTTTAACGGAATCTGCAGGAAAAGCTTCAACAGAAAAAGTAAATAGTACTTCAGTTGTTGGATACTTCAAATATTCAAATGATAAATTTTCTATCAAAGCTTATGGTATTTCTGGTAAAGACATGTACAACTTAGTTATGTTAGGAGGGTTCAATGGTTACACTGCTGCAGGTCAGCAAGAAAAATATGAAGCAACTAAAACAACTTCTTTTTGGTTTGATTTAGCTAGTAACAACAAAAAAACTGCACCTGGATTATTCTTTGGATATACAAAAAATGATGGAGCTGATAAAAATGGACTTGCTGCTGGCGAAACTGTGAAATACTATATTAGAGGTATTTCAGGAACTAGAGTTGTAGATAATGTTTGGAGAGCTTCTGCAAGAGTAGATTTTAAACAAAATAAATTCAGAATAACTCCAGAAGTTGAATACACAAAAGCTACTTGGGGAGATTTAAAATCGGATGCTAGTGGTGCAGCAGATTTAAACCAAAAAGAAGTAGGAAACTTTAGAGCTATGATTTCTTGTGCTTATACATTCTAAAAAATAATCAACTAAAAACTATATAAATATGAGCGATAAAAAAACAACAGGTATTTGGAAAGTAATTTCCGCTTCCTCAATGGGAACAATGATTGAATGGTATGACTTTTACATTTTCGGTAGTTTGGCCGTAGTATTATCTACCAAATTCTTTCCAACAGATAATCCAACAGCTGCCTTCTTGTCAACTTTAGCAACATTTGCTGCTGGTTTCGTAGTACGTCCGTTTGGAGCACTTTTCTTCGGAAGATTAGGTGATTTAATTGGAAGAAAATATACGTTCATGGTAACGTTAATGTTAATGGGTGGAGCGACGTTTGTAATTGGATGTATTCCAAGTTATGAAACTATTGGTTTTGCTGCTCCAATTTTAGTGTTAGTTCTGCGTTTGCTTCAAGGTTTAGCACTTGGAGGTGAATATGGTGGCGCTGCAACTTATGTAGCAGAACACGCACCTGCAGGTGAAAAAGGATATTGGACTTCATGGATTCAAACAACAGCAACTGTAGGTTTGTTTATTTCATTAATGGTAATTTTAATTACAAAAGCATCATTATCTAAAGAAGCATTCGACGAATGGGGTTGGAGAGTTCCTTTTTGGGTATCAATCTTAATGGTTTTTGTTTCTTATTTGATTCGTAAAAATATGCATGAGTCTCCAGCTTTCGCAAAAACTAAAGCTGAAGGAAAAACTTCTACAAATCCATTAAAAGAAAGTTTCGGAAATAAATTCAATTTAAAATTCGTTCTTCTTGCATTATTTGGAGCTACAATGGGACAAGGTGTTGTTTGGTACACTGGACAATTTTATGCAATGAATTTCTTGAAAACGGTTCAAAGTATAGATTCTTCTCAAGTAGATATGCTTTTAGGTGTAGCATTAATTATGGGAACTCCATTCTTCGTCGTATTTGGATGGTTAAGTGATAAATGGGGTAGAAAATCAATTATGATGACAGGAATGTTATTAGCGATTTTATTATATCGTCCAATTTATAGAGCGATGTATAATTCAACAGATTTAACTAAGAAAAGCGAAATTGTTGCTCAAACTAAAGTAGTTCCTTCTATCAAAGAAGTTGACGCTACAAAAATGGATTCAATCTATACAACTACAAAAGCTTACACAGATGGAACTACTGTTGAAGAAATCAAAACTATCCATTTTGAAGCAGGAAAAGTAATGGTTGACGACAAAGGAAAAGACAAAATTGAAACTAAAGTTACCAAAATGATTAACAATAGTGATCGTTGGTTCTTAATTTTTATGGTTTTCATTCAAGTAATTTTTGTAACTATGGTTTATGGTCCAATTGCTGCATTCCTTGTTGAAATGTTCCCAGTGAAAATTAGATATACGTCGATGTCATTACCTTATCACGTTGGAAATGGTATCTTTGGAGGATTACTTCCTGCAATTTCAACTTACTTTGTAACGAATGCAAAAGAAGCAGGTGATGTAGAATTTTACCTTGAAGGATTATGGTATCCAATTGGAATAGCCGCAGTTTGTTTCGTTATCGGAATGATCTATATTGACAGAAAAATTAATACTCTTCACGACTAAAATATAAAAATATGAACGCATTAAAAAAATATTTAGGATTAGTTTGGATTGCTCTTGCTGCAGCAGTTGCTTACTTTTCAATTGGAATCTTTGGTTATAAATTAACCACAGGAAAACAAGACGATTTAGTTTTTGGAATTATTGTTTTCTTCATATTATTACCTATGATTGTTACCGGTTTAACCATTTTTGGTTGGTATGCAATCACCGATGAATACGAAGATTAAATAATTTTATTGGTTAGTCTCAGAAGCTCTTATTCACTTAAGGGCTTTTGAGCATTTTAAGAAGTTTATGAGTTTAAAAGTTTAATAAGTTTAAAAGTTTGTGTATTTTCGTAAGATATTCTTTTACATATAAAAACTTTGTGACTTGGTGCCTTTGTGGCAAATACTATGAAAAAAAGACATCAACAAAAATTAGTTATCGTTTCTATAGTCTTGTTAATAGGTTTTAATCTTCCTATTGCATTGCTATTTGATTCTGCACAAAATTTTCTTGGTTTTCCTGTTGTTTACATTTACTTTTTCTCTATTTGGTTGTTTTCAATATTAGTTTCACTTCTAATTGTAAAACGATACAATGAATAGTATAGCACTTCTAGTAGTTCTTTCAGGATATTTAGCTGTTCTTTTTTACATCGCACATTGGGCAGAAAAAAAAGGCAATAGTAAATGGACAAATAATCCTTATGTTTATACTTTATCGTTAGCCGTTTATTGTACAGCTTGGACCTATTACGGAAGTATTGGCGTTGCAGCCGAAAGTGGTTTGAGTTATCTTCCAATATATCTCGGACCAATAATCATCGCACCTTCATGGATATTAATTCTTCGAAAAATTATCCGAATTTCGAGAGTTAATAAAATTTCAAGTATAGCCGATTTTATTTCGCTCCGATATGGTAATAGTAGATTTCTTGGAGCAATTGTAACGGTTATCTGTCTCACAGGAATCATTCCTTACATTTCATTACAACTTAAAGCTATTTCAGAAACTTTTCATGTAGTAACCAACACGCCAACAAGTAAATACATTTTTGATGACACTACAACACTTGTAGCAGTTGCATTAGCACTTTTTGCTTCCTATTACGGAACTAGATATGTTGATGCTTCCGAAAAAAGAAAAGGAATTGTTACTGCTGTTGCAATGGAGAGTGTTTTAAAATTAGTGTTCTTTGTCATCATTGGCGTTTACGTTACTTTTTTTGTCTTTGATGGATTTGATGATATTTATCAAAAAGCAAGTTTATTAGAACATTTTAAAGAAAAAAATACCATTGGAGGTTTGCCTCAAGCAATCAACTGGTTTTTACTTTGCGTGCTTTCTATGTTTGCTATCTTTCTTTTGCCAAGGCAATTTCAGGTATCAGTAATTGAAAACAATCGCGAAAATCATATCAATACTGCCGTTTGGTTATTTCCATTGTATCTTTTATTGTTTAATATTTTTGTGTATCCAATAGCTTGGGGTGGAAATATTTTGTTTGATGGAAAAAATGTAAATTCAGATACTTATTCGTTGTTAATTCCGCAATTGTTTGATGAAAAAACATTAACAGTAATGGTATTTCTTGGTGGATTTTCAGCAGCAATTTCAATGATTGTTGTTTCTTCTATCGGACTTTCAACCATGATTACTAATAACATTTTAATTCCTTACAATTTATTAGGAAAACTAAAAAGTGAAGATTCCGTAAGTAGTAAAAGCATTTTAAATAGTAGAAAAATAGGAATCTTTTCCTTAATCATCTTGTCTTATTTCATCTATAGATTTTTCGGATTAGATTATAATTTAGTTTCTATCGGTTTGGTTGCTTTTGTAATTATTTCTCAATTAGCACCAGCTTTTTTCGGAGCTTTATTTTGGAGAAGAGGCTCTCGATTAGGAGCTGTTTATAGTATTTTAGTCGGATTTGCAATTTGTATTTATACTTTGCTAATTCCTTACGCCATTGGAATTTCGAATAGTTCAAGTAATTTTATTTCTGAAGGTTTTATGGGATTTCATTTGCTAAAACCATTTCAACTTTTTGGATTGGATTATTTACAACCAGTGCCACATGCGTTATTTTGGAGTTTGTTGTTTAATTCGGTTACATATTTTGCCGTTTCTGTGAGTTTTAAAGGGAATTATCGTGAACGTAACTATGCAGAAATGTTTGTTGATATAAACAAATACATCACGAATCACGAAGATGCATTTATTTGGAAAGGAACAGCTTACAGAAATGATATCGAAAAAGTATTGATTCGCTTTCTTGGTGAAGAACGTACTAAACGTGCCATGAATATTTTCAATGTAAAATATAATGTTGATAAAAAAGTTGAACTTGCTGATGCCAGATTAATCAAATTTGCGGAAAATCTTCTAACAGGTCATATCGGAACGGCTTCGGCAAGAATATTGATTTCGAGCGTCGTAAAAGAAGAAAAAATCACTTTGCCTGAAGTTTTAAAAATATTAGAAGAATCCAAAGAAAACATTATCATTAATAAAAAGCTGACTGAAACTTCTAACGAATTAAAAGAAATCACAGCCAAACTGCAGAATGCCAATGAATCTTTAATGATTAAAGACAAGCAAAAGGATGAGTTTTTAGACACTGTAACTCACGAACTTCGAACGCCAATAACTGCTATTCGTGCAGCAAGCGAGATTTTGCACGATGATGACGAAATTCCAGAAGATTTGAAAAAGCAATTTCTTCAAAACATTATTTCAGAATCGGATAGATTGAACCGTTTGATTGATAAAATTTTGGATTTAGAGAAATTTGAAACAGGAAAGCAAACCATCAATCCAAGTAAAAATAATTTGGTGGAAACTGTCGAAAAATCTATCGAACCCTTACAACAACTTATTAGAAATAAAAAAATTACAATTCATATTGAAAGTAAAGATAAGATCAATGCTTACTACGACGGAGATAGAATTGTACAAGTTGTAACTAATTTATTATCAAATGCTATCAAATTTTGTCCTGATAGTGAAGGATTAATTACGATTCAAATTATTGAAAAAGATAATTTTATTCATACTTTCGTACATGATAACGGAAAAGGGATTAACCCAAATGATTTTGAAGCCATATTTGAAAAATTCTATCAATCGACCAATCAGAATATTAAAAAACCTGTTGGTAGCGGATTAGGATTAGCTATTTGCAAACAAATAATTGACCATCACAAAGGTAAAATTTGGGCACAACCAAGTATAAAAGGTGCTTGTATTGTGTTTACTTTGCCGAAAAATAAGAATATAGAATTATAAAAATGAAAAAGATTTTAATAGTCGACGACGAACCTAACATAGTAATGTCACTTGAATATACTTTCAAAAAAAATAATTTTGAAGTATTCATTGCACGTGATGGACAAGAAGCTTTGGATATTGTAAAAAACAATTATCCAGATATGATAATCCTTGACGTTATGATGCCTATGGTTGACGGTTATGCTACCATTGAGCAAATTAGAAAAGACGACAACTTAAAACACACCAAAGTGATTTTTCTTTCTGCTAAAAATAAAGAAAGTGACATTGAAAAAGGAATGGCACTTGGTGCTGATGCCTATCTAACAAAACCTTTTTCTATTAAAAAAGTGGTAGATCAAGTGATGGAGTTACTTTCAAAATAATAGCGTTTTTTATTCTATTCTAAATAAATTGTTTGTAAAAAAAATGTAAATCTTTACTAAATACATTTTTAATAAACTAAAAACTAAATACTTTTGGTTTATGAAACAGAAGCATATTTACACATTATTTTTATTAGTCTTAGCTATTTTTATAATTCCGTTTAGTTGTTCTCATCTAACAGAATCTGCAATAGATGATCCAAAAAATGAAATACTATTAAGAAAAATTGGTCATGAGGTATTGATTAGTTCTAATGATAAAACTTCTAAAGTAGTACCGATTAAAATAATTTCAAAAAATGAATTTCAAATTAGCTTTGAAAATAAGTTTGCTTTTACTCCAGATTCTCTTATAAACATTGTTAAAAATAACATTTCCAAAAGTACTTTTCCAAAAGAATATACAGTCTCAGTTCAGAAATGTTCAAACGAAGCTATTGTTTACGGTTTTCATATTGATTCCGATTCAAGCAAAAATGTCATTACATGTGTTGGAAGAAAAATGCCTCTAGATTGTTATGTTATAACTTTAAAATTTGCTTCAAAAACAAATACTTTATTTACTAAATATATCTTTTTTGCTATTTTGTTTTTAGCATTTTTACTTTTCTTTTTGATAAGATTTAGAAATCCAAAAAGAGAAAAAGAAGTAATTATTGCAGACGATGAAACCAATATAACAATCGGAAAATATAGTTTCTTCTT
>JAAFHW010000083.1:4141-12393 GCA_013298525.1 Flavobacteriia bacterium | reverse complement strand
TCATCCAACAAAAATTTCAAGAAAAAACAATTCCTTCTGGAATGGAAATTTGCGAAATCCAATTGTTGCACTTAGCTAATAAAATTAAAGATACTGAAGTTGACCACGAAATAGACAACTATTTACCTGCAATCAACGAAGTTCTTGATGGTTTAACTAAAGAAGAATTAATCAAGAAAATGGTTTCTGTAGAATTCAACAGATTCATCAATTACTACAAAAAGAAACGTGATTTATCAGGTGAAAAAGGTAGTGAAAGAAGCGAAAGAAGTTCTGAACCAAGAGAAATTAGAGCTGGTGATCCAGTTAGATATTTCGTAAACATTGGTTCAAGAGACGATTTCGATTGGATGCAATTGAAAGATTTCTTGAAAGAAACATTAGATTTAGGTCGTGATGACGTTTTCAAAGTTGATGTAAAAGAAGGTTTCTCTTTCTTTAACACTGACGGTGAACATACTGATAAAGTTATGTCTGTCCTTAACGGATTTGACCTTAACGGAAGAAGAATCAACGTTGAAATTTCTAAAAACGATGGCGGAAGCCGTGAAAGACGTGACCATAACGGAAGAAGTGGTGGCGGTTTCGGTGGCGGAAGAAGCTCAGGTGGTTTTAGAGGCGATAGAAATTCTGGTGGCGAAAGAAGAGGTTCTGGAAGTTTCGGTCCAAGAAGTGGCGGAGACAGAAGTTCGGCTCCAAAACGTGAAGGTGGATTTTCATCAGACAGACCTGCAAGAGAAGGCGGTTTTAGAAGTGAAAGAAGTTCAGCTCCAAGAAGAGAGCCAGGTTCGGCTCAAAGAGAAGAAAGAGCTCCAAGACGTTCTGACGAAAGTTCTGATAGACCAGCAAGTCGTTCTTTTGACGCAGCTAAAGTAAGAAGACCAAGAAGAAGCTAAGCTTTTTTTAGATAACAAATATTTAATTCCAAATTCCAATGATTACTATTGGGATTTGGAATTTTTTTGTAATTTTATTGGATTGTTAATTTTCTTATAATAATTTACAAAACCTATCAAAATTCTTTAAGAGTTTTATACTTTTAGACTTTCAAATAGACACATGAGATATTTTGCTCTAATTTTACTCTTCCTTTTCAACTCAAATGCTTTTTCGCAAGAGCTTTTGACGAAGAAGAAAGTGTATGGAACAGTAATAAACGGAACAACTTCTTTAGCATTACCCAATGCTAACATAATAAATATCAACAAAGTAAGAGGTTCTACAACCGATACAAAAGGTGCTTTTGAAATTGATGCCGATGTTAATGACACACTTCACATCACCATGATTGGTTTTCAGTCTTTGAGAGTTAGAGTAACGAATGACTGGATTAAAAACGGTACAGCCAAATTAATACTTACTGAAAAAGCCATTGCACTTGAAGAAGTAAAAATAAAACGCTACAATCTTACCGGATATCTAGAAGTTGACTCAAAACTTATTCCTGAAGAAGAAAATTTCCGTTATAGCATTTCTGGACTTCCTGCTGCTTATGAAATGGGTGAACGTTCACCAAATGCGTTTTCACGTGTGATGAATTCTATTTTCAATCCTGCCGATATGTTGTACAATTTCTTTGGAAAAAAACCTAAAGAACTCCGCAGGTTAAAGGAAATGAAGAAAGACGATACGGTAAAAAATCTTCTTGAAACCAAGTTCGACAGAGAAACAATTTGTATTTTATTAGGAGTAACTAAGAATGAAATTGCAGAAATTCTCCAACATTGCAGCTACTCTGAAGCATTTATACAAACAGCAAATGATTTACAAATTTTGGATGCCATAAGTCAATGCTACGAGCAATACAAAGTCTTGAAAAAGTAAACTAATTATAGTAAATACAAATCCTCAATTATTAAACTAATTGAGGATTTTTTTTATATTTGAAAATCAAAAAAACACTCACATTCTATGAAAAAGATATTTTTCTTATTACTTATATCATTTACTATATATGCACAAAAACCAATTAATTCAGATGTTTTAATTCCTTATAGAGACAAAAAACTTTGGGGATTGTCGGACACTTTAGGAAATATTAAAGTTAAACCCGTTTATAAAGAAATCAAATCCTTTTTCATTGACAAACAAAACGACGAATTTGTTTCTAGATACGTTGTAAAATCCAACAAATACTATTATGTTATCAATAAAGATAAAAAAGTTTTCTTACCTGAATCAAATACTTATGATTCTATACATTTAAACAATTACTATCCAAATCATTTTTGGGTTTTCAAAAAAGGAAAAGTTGGTCTTTATCATAAAAACAAAGAAATTATTCCGTGTTTATATGATCAAATTATTCGCACTGAAAATGATAGTTATATTATCAAAAAAGGGAAATTTACTGGTCTAATAAACGCATTTGGTAAGTTAATAATACCAATTGAATTTTCCTCTATTATGCCTTTATTCAATGAAGAAATCGAAGAGGATACAGATGATAATGAGGAAATAGAACCAAAAAACAACAACAAATTTGTTTGGATTGCTAAAACATCAAAAACTGAAAAAAAATTTTATGACACCAAAGCTCAAATTGAAACTACTATTTATTCAAATATTTTGGAAAAAAGATTAGGTTCTGAAACCATTTCGGGTGATTCAGAAGATTATGATTTAATAAAAAATAGACTATTAGAAACATATGACACAGTTGATATTGACCAATTTGAAAATTTTGCTTTTGTAACCAAAAAAAATAAAAAAGGAGTAATCGATTTAAAAACCAACATTGAAATAATCAATCTAATTTATGATGAAGTTAGTTATGAAGGTTTAAATAAAAACATCAAAATATTCAAAACGAAACGTAATGACAAATTTGGATTAATCAAATCTGGAAATCAAGCTCTTTTAAATTGTGAGTTTGATGATATCAATGAAGAACATATCTTAACCAAAGACAACCGAAAAGGAGTATTTGTATTCAACACAATGTATCCTTATATAAAACCTAAATACATAACCTTAAAAAGTATAGAACCAATTTCGATTTCAGACTATTGGCAATTCGGACTATTTGAAGTAACCACCGAAAATGGAAAAGGATATGTTGGCGAAAACGGAGTTGAATACTTTAACGATTAGTATCGAAATATCTAGCTTCGAAAAGAATACCAATAATAAGCTGCGCAAATATCTCCTGACTTTGCGCATTTTTTTTAAAATTTGACAATACTTACTATAAACAAAACGTTAGCGATAAGCAGATACAAACAATAAAATCACAGGAATCGTTTCAATACCTAAGTTACAATATACTAGTTAGGCACAATTTTACGGTAGAAAATTAAAAAAAATGAGAAATCTTATAATTACATTTTGTTTATTAATAAGTGCAATAACATATTCACAAAGCGCAGAAAATAATTTTCCAAGTATTGTTGAACAGAAAACCGCTTATTTTTATAAAGACAACTTTAAACCATTTACTGGCAACCTTATTTTTAAAGATAATGAATTAAATTTAATAACTAAATCAAAGGTTGTAAATGGTTTTGAAACTACATCAGAAGTATATAATCAAAAAAATGAACTTGTTCGTTTAATAGAAAATGGAATTGATACTGAAATAACAAAAGTATCAACACAAAAATCTAATTTTTTGCCTAAAGACAAATTTACTGACACAATAAACATTGAGCACAAAATTGTTATTATTAGCTATATACTAAACAATAAAACTAAAGAGAAAATAAAGTTTAATGGTGTCGTTTCATTTAATACTACTAAATTATATTATAAAAATGGAATAATCTTCAAGACAGAAAATTTTTATGATGAAGATTTAAAAAAAATAAAAGAAAGCTATGAAATATTTTATACTGAACTTGGAAATATAGAATTTGCTGGAGAAGAGAAAATTTTTAATGGAAGCTACAAAAAATGGAATGAAGAAGGAAAAGTTATAGAAAGTGGCGTTTACAAACTAGGACTAAAAGTAAAATAAAACGTTAGCGATAAGCTAATTCCAACGATAAAATCACAGAAATCCTTTCAACACCTATATTTACTATTTATTTTACAAAATTTACATTTTTATTTACAATCCAAATCACTAGGTCTGAAAAATATCAAACTATATTCGCTTAATCAATTTTAAAAGAATATGAACCTATGAAAAAAAGCCTCTTTTTCCTGATCTTACCACTGGCAGTGGTAATCGGACTAGTATTTACTAATTGTGAAATAAAAAATAAAACAAAGCTATCCCAAAAGCAGTTGGCAGTTGTTAAAAAGAAAGACCCAATAGCAGAAAAGAAAAAATGGGAAGCTTCACCAGATGGTATAATATACAAAAAATGGGAAGATTCTCCTGAAGGCAAAAAAGTGAGTGCCAGTTATGATAAAATAAGCAAGGATATAGAAGCTTTCAGCGATATGGAAGCAGAAGTGACCTCTGTTACTTTTCAACGTGAAAACGCATCACCATCAGGTCCAAAATGGCTTATCGTAAAGATTGGTGGAGAAGATTACATGATGCAATTTGTTCCTGAAGAATTTGAGCAGTTAAAAAGTCTTAAGGTCAACGACAAAATAATTGTAAAAAGCCGCAGCGCAGGATGTTCGCCTAATCATCCCTATTTGATTATATCAAGCGACTACATTGCAAAAGACAATAAGGTACTTTACAAACGTGACCTTAGTAAAAATAATGGTTGCTAAAGATAAGAACCATCGATAAAGAGTTCTCATAAAAAACTGCGCAAATCTCTCATGACTTTGCGCAGTTTTTTTATTCAACAAAGAAAAATAGCAGTAAGTTATTTACTAAGATTTGAATAATAACGTTCCTCAATTCTTTTAATATCTTTAATAGAATTTCTTGCCCAATCCAATCGTTTTTCAAGAATTTCTTCTTCGGTCAATTGCCAATTTAAGTTCGATTGACGCAATCTATTAGTAATATCTTGAATGATAATTGCCGCGGAAACCGAGATATTTAAACTTTCTGTAAAGCCAACCATAGGTATTTTGATATAACCATCGGCTTGGTCAATAACTTCTGGCGAAAGTCCGTCACGTTCTGTTCCAAAGAAAATAGCGCTTCGTTTTGTTATATCAAATTCGTGAATTAGGCACGAATCGTTGTGTGGCGTTGTGGCGATAATTTGATAACCTTTTTCACGCATAGCATCCATGCAACTTTGCACCGAGTTGAATCGGTTTACATCAACCCATTTTTGGGCTCCCATAGCAATTTCGGCATCGATTCTTTTACCAAATTTTTCTTCAATAACATTCAATTGTTGAATCCCAAAAACTTCACAACTACGCATCACTGCACTAGTATTATGCAACTGAAAAACGTCTTCCATTGCAATCGTAAAATGATTAGTTCTATTCTTTAAAACCTCTAAAAAGCGTTCTTTTCTGTTTTCAGTAAGGATATCTTCTAAATATGCTAAGTAATCTAAATCGACCATTTTAAAAAATTAATTTTGGCAAAAATAGTAAAAATGCTTAGTTTTAAGTCCAAATGAAAAAGATGAAAAAATTAGTAGTTTTAACTGGTGCAGGAATTTCTGCAGAAAGTGGTATCAAAACCTTTCGCGATGCCGATGGATTATGGGAAGGTCACGATGTAATGGAAGTCGCATCTCCTGAAGGTTGGCGTAACAATCAAGAATTGGTTTTAGATTTTTATAATCAAAGACGAAGACAATTACATCAAGTAAAACCTAATTTAGGACACCAAACTTTAGCAGCATTAGAAAACGATTTTGACGTTCATATCATTACTCAAAATGTAGATAATTTGCACGAACTAGCTGGAAGTTCAAAGGTTTTACATCTTCATGGTGAACTATTAAAAGTGCGAAGTGTAAAAGACAGTAACTACATTTTAGATTGGTCACACGATTTAAAAACTGGAGATGTTGATAAAAACGGACATCAATTACGACCACATATCGTTTGGTTTGGCGAAGATGTTCCAGCGCTTGAAGAAGCTTTGCAAATTGTTCAAACTGCAGATATTATTGCCGTTATTGGTACTTCATTACAAGTATATCCAGCAGCTGGATTAATTCATTACGGACAACCAAATACGCCTATTTATTATATTGACCCAAAACCCGCAACTATATATGAATTAGCCAATCCGTTAGAAGTAATTCCTATGAATGCAACTGAAGGTGTTCCTTTTTTGAGAGAAAAATTGCGAAGACGAGAATAGAAAATAGAGAATAGAAAATAGATTCTATGGATAGTCTATTTTCTTTGTTCTATATTCTATATTCTAAAATCGTTTAACTATTTTTGCAACTTCAAAACAACAACACAACACAATGCAACTAACAGAATTAAACGCTATTTCACCAATTGACGGAAGATATAGAAGTAAAACCGTTTCCTTATCACCATTTTTTTCGGAAGAAGCTCTTATAAAATATAGAGTTTTAATTGAAGTGGAATATTTTATTGCTTTATGCGAAGCCGATTTGCCACAACTTTCAGGTGTAAACAAATCTGTTTTTGATGCCTTACGTAAAATTTATACCAACTTTTCAACCGAAGATGCACTTTGGATAAAAGAAACCGAAAAAACGACGAATCACGATGTAAAAGCTGTTGAATACTTTATCAAAAGTAAATTTGATGCATTAGGATTAGAACCGTTCAAAGAATTCATTCACTTCGGATTAACATCTCAAGACATCAATAATACAGCGATTCCTTTATCAACAAAAGAAGCTTTTGAAAAAGTATATCTACCAAGTTTGATTGCTGTAATTGCAAAATTGAAAGAGCTTTCTGTTGAATGGAAAGACATTCCAATGTTAGCAAGAACGCATGGACAACCAGCTTCTCCTACTCGATTGGGAAAAGAAATTCTAGTTTTCGTAGAACGTTTGGAAGAGCAAATGCGATTGTTATTTAACGTTCCATTTGCTGCAAAATTTGGTGGTGCAACAGGTAATTACAACGCACATCATGTAGCTTATCCAAACACAGATTGGAAAAAATTTGGAACCGATTTCGTGGAATCAACTTTAGGATTACAACATTCATTTCCGACAACACAAATAGAACATTACGATCATTTTGCAGCATTTTTTGATGCTTTAAAACGAATTAACACTATTCTAATTGATTTAGATAGAGATATTTGGACGTATGTTTCAATGGATTATTTCAAGCAAAAAATCAAAGCTGGAGAAATTGGTTCGTCAGCAATGCCACATAAAGTAAATCCAATTGATTTTGAAAACTCCGAAGGAAATTTAGGAATTGCAAATGCTATTTTCGAACATCTTTCAGCAAAATTACCTATTTCAAGATTGCAACGCGATTTGACCGATAGTACGGTTTTAAGAAACATAGGAGTTCCAATGGGACATACTTTAATTGCATTT
Source organism: Flavobacteriia bacterium (assembly GCA_013298525.1). Classification (GTDB taxonomy): domain Bacteria; phylum Bacteroidota; class Bacteroidia; order Flavobacteriales; family Flavobacteriaceae; genus Flavobacterium. The sequence goes on along the minus strand of JAAFHW010000083.1, from coordinate 5,029 downwards.
GAAGCTACTTTGAAAGGTTTAAATAAATTGGTTTTAAACGAAGTTAAATTTGAAGAAGATTTGGAGAAAAACTGGGCTGTTGTAGCTGAGGCTATCCAAACGATTTTACGTCGTGAAGGTTATCCAAATCCTTATGAAGCTTTGAAAGATTTAACTAGAACCAACACTATTATCAATAAAGAAGCCATTCATAATTTCATTCAAACTCTAAATGTTTCCGATGAAATTAAAGTGGAATTGATGCAGATTAGTCCTAGTAATTATTTGGGGATTTAAATTTAACCACAAAGACACGAAGATTAAAAAGCACAAAGCTCACAAAGATTTTAAATACTTTGTGAGCTTTTTTTTTTAGAAAACGAATTATACAATTAATATTTCGATATCATCTAAATTTCGATTACGTCTACTTCTACCTAATACTTTAGACATTACAATATTTGGAATATTAAATGGAAAAGAGAAAAACTCTAAAATTGAATCTTTCAAAATGATATCATTATAATTGTGTACTGATATTTTGAATTTTCCGTAGTTATTAATATCAAAAGCATAAAACTTTATTGCTTTTTTTCCACATTTAAAATCTCTTCCTTTAAGGTAAAACTCCCTTAATTCAATGTCTTCATTAGTTTCTAAATTTACAATTTGAACATAAAAATCAGGATTCGTTTTGATATGATGTCCACCAAGAATATAGATTACATAAGAACCATAAAATATTTCTGATTCTGTTGTTTCTTGAATATTAAATTTGATAATCATATAAGCGATAATGAAATGAGATTCCTAGGGAATTACAACTGCGAACTGAAATCTGACAACTGAAAACTAAGCACTAAACTACCTAGAATAATTCGGCGCCTCTTTAGTAATCGTTACATTATG
>JAAFHW010000083.1:0-4131 GCA_013298525.1 Flavobacteriia bacterium | reverse complement strand
TGTAGTAATTCTAACAAATCTTCCTGTTTCTTGAAGTGTTGGAATATCTTTAGCACCACAATAACCCATTCCGGCTCTCAAACCTCCAACGAATTGTTGCATACTCTCGTTCAATTCTCCTTTGTATGGAACACGACCTACAATTCCTTCTGGAACTAGTTTCTTAATATCGTCTTCAACATCTTGGAAATATCTGTCTTTTGAACCTTCTTGCATGGCTTCAACAGAACCCATTCCACGATAGGATTTGAATTTTCTTCCTTCAAAAATAATGGTTTCTCCTGGTGATTCTTTAGTTCCTGCTAAAAGTGAACCAAGCATTACACAATCAGCTCCAGCAGCAATCGCTTTTGGAATATCTCCTGTGTAACGAATTCCACCATCTGCAATTACTGGAACTCCTGAACCTCTCAAAGACGCAGCAACTTCTAAAACTGCTGAAAATTGAGGAAATCCAACACCTGCAACAACTCTTGTAGTACAAATAGAACCTGGACCAATTCCGACTTTTACACCATCAGCACCATTTTCTACTAAATATAAAGCAGCTTCGGCAGTTGCGATATTTCCAACAATTACATCAAGATTTGGAAATTTAGCTTTAACTAATTTCAAAACATCAACTACACCTTTTGTGTGACCGTGAGCCGTATCAATAATTACAGCATCAACTCCTGCGTTTACTAAAGCGGTTGCTCTTTCTACAGCATCGGCAGTAACTCCTAATGCTGCTGCAACACGAAGACGTCCAAATTTATCTTTATTAGCAACTGGTTTTTGAGCCAATTTAGTGATATCTCTAAACGTAATTAATCCAACTAATTTGTTATTGGTATCAACTACTGGTAGCTTTTCAATTTTATTTTGTTGCAAAATTCCTTCCGCTTCTTGTAAAGTTGTTCCTTCGGCAGCAGTAACAAGATGTTCCGAAGTCATTACTTCTAAAATAGAACGTGAATTGATTTTTTCAAAACGCAAATCTCTATTTGTAACAATTCCTTTTAAAATTCCGTTTTCATCAACTACTGGAATTCCGCCAATTCCGTGTTCTTTCATTAACATTTTAGCATCGCCAACAGTTGAATTTAAAGGCAAAGTCACAGGATCAATAATCATTCCGGCTTCAGCACGTTTTACTTTTCTAACTTTAGCTGCTTGTTGTTCAATTGTCATGTTTTTGTGTAAAACACCAATTCCACCTTCTTGAGCCATTGCAATTGCCATAGAACTTTCGGTAACGGTATCCATCGCAGCAGAAACAACAGGAACATTCAACGAAATATTTCTAGATATTTTCGATTGAATATTGACTTCTCGCGGTAAAACTTCAGAATAATTTGGAATTAGCAGTACATCGTCATAGGTTAAACCTTCTCCAACGATTTTAGTTGTGTGTGCTTTCATGTTGCAATTTGTAGTTGTAGTTAAATTGCGTGCAAATATAGTGAAAAAGTAAATAGTAATTAGTGAATAGTGATTAGTTTTATCATTTAGTAAATTAAAATGATTGAAAATCCAATAAAAATGATTAACTTTAATGTAACTTCTTAATTCAGTTTTATGATAGATTCCAAAGATAAAATTTCAGGGCTTTCAAATGAAGAAGTTACTTCCTCAAGAACTAAAAATGGCACCAATTCTTTAGAACATCAAGAAAAAAATCATTTTTTGATGTCATTGTTAGAAATGGTAAAAGAACCTATGTTTTTGTTATTGGTTGCAGCAGCAAGTATTTACTACATTTCTGGCGATTATGGTGATGGAATTTTTATGACGGTTGCTATATTTTTAGTGGCTGCAATTTCGCTTTTTCAGGAAGCTCGAAGTAGAAATGCAATTGATGCTTTAAAAAAATTATCACAACCCAAAAGTAAAGTCATCCGAAATAGTGAAGTTATAGAAATTCCAAGTGAAGAAATTGTGCTTGGCGATTTCATTCAAATTGAAGAAGGAACTTTTATTCCTGCCGATGCCACTATCATTCAATCAAATGATTTTTCGGTTAATGAAGCAATTTTAACTGGTGAATCATTATCTGTTTTTAAAAATGAAGCATCAGAAATTAAACAAGTTTTTCAAGGAACAATCGTTGCAACAGGCATGGCGATTTGCGAAGTAACTGCTATAGGAAACCAAACAAGTTTAGGGAAAATTGGAAAAAGTTTAGAAGAAATTCAAGAAGAAAAAACACCATTACAAATTCAGATTAACAATTTTGTAAAGAAAATGTCAATCATTGGATTACTTATTTTTGGTATTGTTTGGGCTTTAAATTATTATCATTCCAAAAGTATTTTAGATAGTTTACTCAAAGCATTGACTATTGCCATGAGTGTTATTCCAGAAGAAATTCCGGTTGCATTTGCATCATTTATGGCACTTGGAGCTTGGCGATTAATGAAAATGGGAATCATAACCAAACAAACAAAAACCGTTGAAACTTTAGGAAGTGCTACAGTAATATGTACCGATAAAACAGGAACAATTACCGAGAATAAAATGAGTCTGGCTCAATTGTATGTTTTCAAATCGGATGCTATTGTTGACACTAAAGAAAAACTTAATCTAGAAGCAGAAGAAGTTTTAAGTTATGCCATGTGGTCGAGCGAACCCATTCCGTTTGATGCCATGGAAATTGCCATTCATGAAGCTTATACAAAATTAGAATCGGTAGATGAAAGACCAAATTTTAAATTAGTACACGAATATCCTTTGGGCGGAAAACCACCAATGATGACGCATATTTTTGAAGATTCAAAAGGTAAAAAAGTCATAGCAGCCAAAGGTGCTCCAGAAGCAATTATCGCTGTCAGTCAATTATCTGAAAGTGAAAAAAAACAAATTTTAGTTGCTATTGAAAAAATGGCTAACGAAGGTTATCGCGTTCTTGGTGTTGGTGTTGCCGTGTTTTCTGAAACTAATTACCCAAAAACGCAACAAGAATTTAAGTTTTCTTTCAAAGGATTAGTTGCTTTTTACGATCCACCAAAAGCTAATATTCAAGAGGTTTTTGAGACGTTTTACAAAGCTGGAATTCAATTAAAAATAGTTACTGGTGATAATGCTCAAACTACATCAACCATAGCCAAACAGGTTGGTTTTAAAGATGCCGATAAAGTTCTAAACGGTGACGAATTAATGGAAATGGACGAAGCTACATTGAAAGTAAAAGTGATGGAAACCGCCATTTTTACACGAATGTTTCCTGAAGCAAAATTGAAAATTATTCAAGCCCTAAAAGACAACAATCAAATTGTAGCAATGACTGGCGATGGTGTAAACGATGGTCCGGCTTTAAAATCAGCACATATTGGAATTGCTATGGGTAAAAAAGGAACTGAAATTGCTAAACAAGCAGCCAATTTGATTTTGATTGACGACGATTTTGCAAAAATGACCGACGCTATCGCTATGGGAAGAAAAATCTATGTGAATTTAAAAAAAGCTATTCAATACATAATTTCAATCCATATTCCAATAATTTTGGTTGTGTTTATACCATTAGCATTAGGCTGGATATACCCTAATATTTTTACACCAGTTCATATAATTTTCTTGGAAATAATTATGGGACCAACTTGTTCTATCATTTATGAAAATGAACCTATGGAACGCAATTTAATGTTAGAAAAACCGAGACCTTTAACAACAACTTTTTTTAACTTGAAAGAGATTACTATTAGTATTATTCAAGGATTGGTTATTACTTTGGGGTTATTATTTATGTATCAATATTGTATCCAAGAAGGATTTTCAGAAACCTATACGCGAACTTCCATTTTTCTGACGTTGATTGCTTCAAATATTTTTCTGACGTTGGAAAATCGTTCGTTTTATTATTCCATTTTTACTACGATTCGATATAAAAATAATTTAGTTTTGATGATTATTGGGATAACAATTGCTGTAACTTCACTCCTGCTTTTTGTTCCTATTTTTTCAAAATTCTTTTTGTTTGAAATAGTTGATTATACAGAAATTGGATTTAGTATTTTAGTAGCCTTTGTTTCAGTAATGTGGATTGAAATTTATAAAATCTTCAAGAGAAAAAAAGCAACTAATATTAAAAAAACTTAAAATTAATGGAACTCCCCAAATAAACGTGAAGCCACATTATAAGCACTTTCAAAA
>JAAFHW010000082.1 GCA_013298525.1 Flavobacteriia bacterium | reverse complement strand
ATGCTTATATTAGCTTGTTATAGAGGTAATGATGCAGTGGCGAACTTTTTAATTGACAACAAAGCAGAAGTAAATTATGTTTCAAAAAATGGAACTGCATTAATGGCTAGTGTTGTAAAAGGTGAATTTGAATTGGTAGATAAATTACTTCTTAATGGAGCAAATATAGATTTAAAAGATCAAAACGGAATGACAGCATTGATGTTGGCTGTTCAATTTAATAATCCAGAAATGGTTAAAAAATTATTACAAGAAAAGGCTAATAAAGAGCTAAAATGCAATCAAAATAAAACGGCTTTTGAATATGCCGTAGAATTTAATTACGAAGAAATTATAAACTTGCTAAAATAAATAACTATGAAAAAAATTACTATTTTATTATTTGCTCTTGTATGTGTCAAGGGATTTTCACAATCAAAGACAACTGGTGTTATTAATTTAACCTCAAACATGACTGCTAATTTTACTTTGAATAACACAACTTCCAAAGTCACTTTGGTTTTAACAGGTCCATCAGATAGATGGTTTGCTCTTGGTCTTGGTGTTGAATCTGGATTTTCAATGTCAGCTGGTGATGTTGTTGTTTATTCTACTTCATTAAATGATAGAAATTATGTTGGATTTGCTGCTCCAGCTGCCGATGCAAGTCAAGATTGGACTACGGTTTCTAATAATGTTGTGTCAGGTGTGAGAACATTGACTCTAGAAAGAGCACTTACAAATGCAGATACTAACGATTTTCAATTACCTTATGCTTCAACAAATTCTATAAATGTAGCATGGGCACGTTCTGGATCGGCTTCAACATCTCTTGCTAATCATGGTGGTACAAATAGAGGTTTTGCAACTGGTTCTTTCACAACTTTAGGTAAAGAAGATTTTTCTTTAAATGCTACTTCAATTTTTCCAAATCCTTCTTCTGGAGAATTTTCTATCAAAACTAAAACCAATCTATCTAAAGTTAACGTATATAGTCAAACAGGAGCTTTAGTTAAAACAATTGAAGTTACTGATGAATCTAACGAAGTTGAACTAAAAGTTAGTGGACTTCAATCTGGAGTTTACTTTTTAGAATTACAAAATGATTCTGAAAAATCTTGGAAAAAGGTTATTGTTAACTAAATATAAGTAAAATCTATAAACAATAGAGTTTGCTTAATTGTGAACTCTATATTTTTTTAAAAACATGAGTAAAAAAGTAAAGTTATTAATTGGACTAATTGTGATTGTAGCTGCAGGTTATTTTGGATACAATTATATAATGACTGGTGGAGCTAGAGATATTCAAACTGAAAAATCGGAATTCACTACATCAGCAACTGATGTTTTTAGTGAGTTTTCAAATAATTCAGAAACGGCAACTGCCAAGTATTTAAACAAAACAGTTGAAATTTCAGGAAAAGTTACCAATGTTGGTGAAAACGTAATCACTTTAGATGAGAAGGTTTCTTGTCAATTACAAGTAGCTGAAAAAGTTGCTATTGGAAGTCAAGTTAACATTAAAGGACGTGTAACTGGTTATGACGACCTTTTAGAAGAATTAAAATTAGATCAATGTTTAATCGTAAAATAAGAACAAGAAAAATGAAATTATCTAAAATTGCTTTTTCAGTATTTTTTCTATTTGTATTCGGATTTTCCAATGCACAAGATGATTTATTGAATGAATTAGATTCTGAGAATAAAGGAAAAAAAGAGATTGAAATTGCTGCATTCAAAGGTTTGCAAGTATGTTCAATGCAATCAACAAAATTGGCAGCTAAAGGAGAATGGTATTTTTTAGTTTCACATAGATTTGGAGATTTAACAGATGGTTTAGACAACTTTTTTGGTTTAGACAATGCCTTAACTAAAATTGGAGGTTTGTATGGTGCAACCGATTGGCTAACTCTCGGTCTTTCTCGTCATACATTAAATAAAAACTATGAGTTCACTGCAAAGTATAAATTTGCAAACCAAGAAGTTAATGGATTTCCTGTAACAATTGTTGGTTACAATACTATGGATATCAATTCTAAATTAAGTAAAGATGAATTTCCTGAATTAAAATCATCAAGCAGATTTGCTTTTAGTACGCAATTACCAATTTCAAGAAAGTTTTCTAATAGTTTTTCGATGGAACTAAATCCAATTTACATTCACAAAAACTTATATGAACCATTATTTGAAGAAAAAGATAATTTTCTTTTAGCACTTGGCGGAAGATATAAATTGTCTAAAAGAATCAGTATGAATATGGAATATGCAGCTCGATTGAATGCAAGAGAAACAAGTTTTTATCATAATCCTCTATCAATTGGTATGGATATTGAAACAGGTGGACATATATTCCAATTGGTTTTCTCTAACAGTCAAGCAATGAATGATGTTAGTTATTTTACCAATGCTAACGGAATTACAGAAGGAAAAGGAATTTATTTTGGGTTTAACATGTATAGAGTATTTTAAATTATGAGAGCATTAAAAATTATTATAGTATTGATGATTGCCTGTTTTATTGGGTTTTCATGTGAATCACAAACCTACACAGAAATTTCTGGAGAGGTTGCTAATCCAACATACACAGACAATGTAAAACCCATTATTGTAAACAATTGTTTGTCATGTCATAGCGTTGCAGGAGCTGAATTACCAACAATGGAAACCTACGCACAAGTAAGAGATGCAGCAGAAAACGGAAACATGATTTGTAGAATTGACGACCAATCTTGTGGTGCAGTGATGCCACAATCAGGAAGAATGCCTCAAACAAGAATTAATACAATCAAAAAATGGGCAGCTAACGGATTTCCAAACTAAAAAAAAATCGCTATGAAATCGCCATTAACAAAAAGTTTGCGTAAGCAAATACCTATAAATAAAAAGGCGATACCATATATGACTGCTAACAAATCAAATTTTACATATATGAAAAAGATACTATTATTTACTGGATTATTGTTTTCGACTTGCTTGTTTTCACAAAAGATGATGACACGTTCAGGAGAGATTAAATTTGAAGCATCAATGCCTGCTTTTGAGGAAGTAGCAGCTAAAAACAACACTGTTTCTTGTATTTTTGATAAATCTACAGGCGATATTGCTGTTTTGGCGTTGGTGAAAGCATTCCGATTTAAAGTGCCTTTAATGGAAGAACACTTTAATGAAAATTATATTGAAAGTGATAAATTTCCAAAAGCTACCTTTAAAGGAAAAGTTACCAATTTTGATGCTGCAAAAGTAGCTGCAGGTAAAGCAACTTTCGATGTTGAAGGCGATTTAACTTTACATGGTGTTACCAAAAAAGTAAAGACAAAAATCACATTTGTGCAATCTGGTGAAAAGCTAGTGGCAACTTGTAGTTTTAAAGTTAAACCTGCAGATTATAATATCAAAATTCCTTCTGTAGTTAAAAGTAAAATTGCAGAATCAGTAGAAATTGATTTAAAATTTGACTTAGAAAAGAAAGTGTAATTTTAAATTAAAAACTATAAAAAAAGACTCCAGCTTATTAGTTGGAGTCTTTTTTTATATTAAAGCTATATTAATTTTCCAATTTTCTGATAATTATCAGTTACGAAAACGTTTTCTTTTCCTAAATTTACTTCCAACAAAAACTAATCAATATGAGCAATACTTATAAACTGTCCGTTAATCATGCCAATACTTATGATTTAACGGAAAGTGATCTCAAAAATCTTGATGCTGTTAGTGTGGAAAAAGACAAATTCCATGTTTTAAAAAATCATACTCCTTACAAAGCAGAAATTGTTTCTGCCGATTTTTTAGCAAAGAAATACACCATCAGGGTAAACAATAATATTTATGAAGTAGCTATTGAAGATGCTTTAGATATCCAAATCAAAAGCATGGGAATTGAACGTGGCAGAACTAAAGTGGTTAATGCTATCAAAGCTCCAATGCCAGGATTAATTCTAGAAATTAATGTTGAAGTTGGACAAACAGTTAAAGAAAATGATCCTTTATTAATTCTTGAAGCCATGAAAATGGAAAATAGTTTCCTTTCACCTCGTGATGGAGTAATTAAATCTATTGCTGTAGAAAAAGGTCACGCTGTAGACAAAGGACAATTGTTAATTGAATTTGAATAGAGTATTAAGATAAAAGTATTAAGTATTAAGACTTTGTAAGAAGTTGAGATACTGAAATAAATTCAGTATAAATGAAAAAAATAACCAAAATATTAGTTGCCAATCGTGGTGAAATTGCCATAAGGGTAATGAAAACAGCAAAGAAAATGGGCATCAAAACGGTAGCTGTATTTTCAACTGCCGATAGAAATGCACTTCACGTAAAATACGCAGACGAAGCGGTTTGTATTGGTGAAGCAGCTTCAAGTCAATCGTATTTACGTGGAGATAAAATTATTGAAGTTTGTAAAGAACTTGGTGTTGATGCAGTTCATCCGGGATACGGATTTTTAAGTGAAAATTCCGCTTTCGCTGAAGAATGTGAAAAAAACAATATCATTTTCATCGGACCAAAATCTAAAGCCATCGAAATGATGGGAAGTAAATTAGCCGCAAAAGAAGCGGTAATGAAATATGATATTCCAATGGTTCCTGGAGTTGATCATGCTATTATTGATGTAGAAGAAGCTAAAAGAACAGCGCAGGAAGTTGGTTTTCCAATTTTGATTAAAGCCTCTGCTGGTGGTGGTGGAAAAGGAATGCGTATTGTAGAGAAAGAAGAAGATTTCGAATCTCAAATGGAACGTGCTATTTCTGAAGCAACCAATGCTTTTGGTGATGGTTCGGTTTTTATTGAAAAATATGTAACCAAACCGCGTCATATCGAAATTCAAATTATGGCTGATAGTCATGGAAATGTTTTGTATGTATTTGAAAGAGAATGCAGTATTCAACGTCGTCATCAAAAAGTAGTTGAAGAAGCGCCATCATCTATTTTAACTCCAGAAATGCGTAAAAAAATGGGAGAAGCCGCTGTAAAAGTAGCTCGTGCTTGTGATTATCTTGGAGCCGGAACTGTTGAGTTTTTATTAGACGATAAACACAATTTCTATTTCCTCGAAATGAATACGCGTTTGCAAGTAGAGCATCCAGTTACTGAAATGGTTTCTGGTTTAGACTTGGTTGAATTGCAAATAAAAGTAGCTCGTGGAGAAGCTTTAGAAATCAAACAAGAAGATTTAGTAATTCACGGTCATGCTATGGAACTTCGTGTTTATGCCGAAGATCCAATGAATGATTTCTTACCAAATGTTGGAAATTTAAGTACTTATAAGTTACCAGAAGGCGAAGGAATTCGTGTCGATAATGGTATCGAAGAAGGTATGGATGTTCCAATTTATTATGATCCAATGCTTTCTAAATTGGTAACTTATGGAAAAACTCGTGAAGAATCTATCGAGTTAATGATTAAAGCCATCGATAACTATCACGTGGAAGGTGTTGCTACAACTTTACCATTCGGAAAATTTGTAATGGAACACGAAGCATTCCGTTCAGGTGATTTTGATACTGGTTTTGTAAAAGCGTATTACAGTCCTGAAAAACTGAAAGCTAATTTAGATATCGAGGCTGAAATTGCTGCTATGGTTGCTTTAAAACAATATGTTGCTGATAAAAAAATCTTAAGATTACCAATAGAATAAAAAAGAATATAGAACATAGAAAAAAGAATATAGAGATTGAAGTTTTAGAATTTTCTTTTTTCTTTTCTCTATTTTCTATTCTCTAAAAAAGAAAAAAATGGAAGATAAAATTAAAATATTAAACGATAAAATTGCTTTAGCCAAATTAGGTGGAGGCGAAAAGAGAATTGCATCGCATCATGCCAAAAAGAAATTAACGGCTCGTGAGCGTGTCGAATATCTTATGGATGAAGGTTCTTTTGAAGAAATCGGAATGTTAGTAACACACAGAACGACTGACTTTGGAATGGAAAAAGAAATCGTTTATGGCGATGGTGTTGTAACTGGTTACGGAACAATTAATGGTAGAGTAGTGTATGTTTTTGCACAAGATTTTACTGTTTTTGGAGGTTCATTATCAGAAACTCATGCTGAGAAAATCTGCAAAGTAATGGACATGGCTCTAAAAATTGGTGCGCCAATGATTGGATTAAACGACTCTGGTGGAGCAAGAATTCAAGAAGGTGTTCGTTCGCTTGGTGGTTATGCCGATATTTTTTACAGAAATGTACAATCTAGTGGTGTAATTCCGCAGATTTCTGCCATTATGGGACCTTGTGCTGGTGGAGCAGTTTATTCACCTGCTATGACCGATTTCACTATGATGGTTGAAGGAAACAGTTATATGTTTGTAACTGGTCCAAATGTTGTAAAAACAGTTACTAATGAAGAAGTTACTTCAGAAGAATTAGGTGGAGCAAGTACGCATTCAACTAAATCTGGTGTAGCACATATTACTTCTCCTAACGGAATTGAATGTTTGGAAGACATCAAAAAGTTATTGAGTTATTTGCCACAAAACAATAGAGAAACTACTCCAAAGTTACCTTATGTAACTAATGATGAAGTTCGTGAGAAATTGGATACTATCGTTCCTGATAATGCCAACAAACCTTATGATATGCATGATGTAATTGACAACATCATCGACGAAGATTCTTTCTTTGAAATTCATAAAGATTTTGCTGAAAATATTATTGTAGGTTTTGCAAGATTAGGAGGAAGAAGCATAGGAATTGTAGCAAACAACCCTAAGTTTTTAGCAGGATGTTTGGATGTGAAATCTTCTATCAAAGCGGCTCGATTTGTACGTTTCTGCGATTGTTTCAACATTCCTTTATTGGTTTTAGAAGACGTTCCTGGATTCTTACCTGGAACCGACCAAGAGTGGAATGGAATTATCGTTCATGGAGCGAAATTATTATATGCTTTCAGTGAAGCAACCGTTCCGAGAGTTACAGTAATTACTCGTAAAGCTTATGGTGGTGCTTATGACGTAATGAATTCAAAACACATTGGTGCTGATATGAACTTTGCTTGGCCAAGTGCAGAAATTGCAGTGATGGGAGCCAAAGGAGCTTCAGAAATTATCTTCAAAAAAGAAATTAGCGAAGCATCCGATCCAGCAGCTAAATTATTAGAAAAAGAAGCAGAATATGCTGAGTTGTTTGCTAATCCATACACAGCAGCGCAACGTGGTTTTATTGATGAGGTTATCTTACCAAAAGATACTCGAAGAAAACTACTAAAAGCATTCAGTATGCTAGAAAACAAAGTGGTAGATACACCAAAACGTAAACACGGAAACATTCCGTTGTAATTATTTTTTTCATAAATTAAAAAACCGTCTTGTTTTGAAAACGAGACGGTTTTTTTGGTAGGTTTTAGTATGGGTGTTAATTGCTCAAAAATGGCGAGTAGCCATAAACAGCTTTTTCTGCTAACGTTCCCAGGCTTTATGTCTGTTGCTGTTTTTGTCACAGACCATAGCAAATATACCGAAAACTTTTGGAAATAAAACGTGATGAAAAAGAAAAAAGATAAGAGACCAAGCGTCCAAATAAGCCCAAGCGCAGCAATAGCATAAAACCTGTGTTAGCAGTAGTGTTTTTATTTTTTCCCTTTTTGTGTGTCCAATGATTTTTTTGCAACTTCCATAATTGCGTATGGTTTTATTTGCATTAAATCTTCTTTATATTCAACTTCACCACCAACTAATATAGAATAATCGTCTTTCATTTTTTTTAAAACTATTTCCACACCATTTAAAACTTGATTAATTTCATCTTTTTGCTTTTCCAAAAATTCTATTTCAAAATATTGATAATAGTCTACGGCTATAATTGATTTATTTTCATTAATGAATTTGTCATCAATTTTAAAAAATTCTCTTTTATGATTAAATATTGATTCAGGAATATGCAAAGACCAATTTCTTAATTTATGAAACTCACCAATTATAAATTCTTCTTCGGTTGTTAAAATATCAAGTTCAATATTTAGTAATCTTTTATTTTTGTACAGAATTTTTCTGAATTTTCTATATGAAAACGCTTGTTTAGTTTCGTCACCAATTAAATTAAAAATGTACTGAAATAATCGACTAGTTTTGTCGCTAAATGATTCGTAAAATTCTGCTTCAATAAATTTTTTTCCTAGATTATTCTTTAATAAAAAGTCAATTTCATTTTCATATTTTTTTAGCCTTTTACTTTTCTGAATTGTGTCAATTATTAATTCTGATAAATAATAGATATAATCTTCCTTGACTTTAAACATAAATATTTTAGAAGTATTGTCTTTCATTTATCTGATATAATGGTTGTTAGGATTCGGTTTTTTAACATTACTGCTAACGTTCCCAGGCTTTATGTCTGTTGCTGTTTTTGTCACAGACCATAGCAAATATACCGAAAACTTTTGGAAATAAAACGTGATGAAAAAGAAAAAAGATAAGAGACCAAGCGTCCAAATAAGCCCAAGCGCAGCAATAGCATAAAACCTGTGTTAGCAGTAGTGTTTTTATTTTTTCCCTTTTTGTGTGTCCAATGATTTTTTTGCAACTTCCATAATTGCGTATGGTTTTATTTGCATTAAATCTTCTTTATATTCAACTTCACCACCAACTAATATAGAATAATCGTCTTTCATTTTTTTTAAAACTATTTCCACACCATTTAAAACTTGATTAATTTCATCTTTTTGCTTTTCCAAAAATTCTATTTCAAAATATTGATAATAGTCTACGGCTATAATTGATTTATTTTCATTAATGAATTTGTCATCAATTTTAAAAAATTCTCTTTTATGATTAAATATTGATTCAGGAATATGCAAAGACCAATTTCTTAATTTATGAAACTCACCAATTATAAATTCTTCTTCGGTTGTTAAAATATCAAGTTCAATATTTAGTAATCTTTTATTTTTGTACAGAATTTTTCTGAATTTTCTATATGAAAACGCTTGTTTAGTTTCGTCACCAATTAAATTAAAAATGTACTGAAATAATCGACTAGTTTTGTCGCTAAATGATTCGTAAAATTCTGCTTCAATAAATTTTTTTCCTAGATTATTCTTTAATAAAAAGTCAATTTCATTTTCATATTTTTTTAGCCTTTTACTTTTCTGAATTGTGTCAATTATTAATTCTGATAAATAATAGATATAATCTTCCTTGACTTTAAACATAAATATTTTAGAAGTATTGTCTTTCATTTATCTGATATAATGGTTGTTAGGATTCGGTTTTTTAACATTACTGCTAACGTTTCGCGGCTTTAAGAAGTTGGGGATTTGTAAGCCTGAAACTTTCGATTAAACACCGAAAATCGAAAGTACAAAACAAACTTTAAATTAAGCCCTAAAACCCCAATTTCTTAAAACCGTTGTTAGCGCTAGTGCTTTTTTTAAAGTTCAATTGCTTTTAAATTCATACTATTTATTTTTCTCATAACCACATTTTTGCAATCCATCATATTTTGGTCAAACATAACAATATTTTTTCCAGTTGTATGCAATGAACTACTAAAACGTATACCGCTTGCGCCAGTAAAAACTTTAATAAATTCGCAAATAAATTGAGTTGGAATATACTCAATTTCACTGTCATACCTTCTCATAGGTTTTGACAAATCTCTACTTATTTTATCTCTTAAAAGTTTTGATTTAATGGTTTGATTAACATTTGTAGGTTGAAACAAAGAAGTGTCTTCTGTAAAATCTACAATTCTTACAGATATTAGTTCTTCTTTTAGTTGAAATGTACCAATACTTAATTCATCTAAATATGATGCTCTAACTTCATATAATACAGTTTCAGGATTATCACTTAAATATAAATAAGGTATTCCTAGTGGATTTGCTCTACCACCTCCAACTAAATTTGAAGGTGGACACATCATTTCCTCTACTTCATATACTTTTAAATTACTCTTGTGATGCACTCTTGCTCTAAATAATTCGTCTGAAGGTTTTAATTGAAATTGTGTATTAAAGAATCCATCCCAACCTAATTCTTCTAAATATCCAATGTCAGAAATAAATCTATTTGACCATTTTAACTTGTCTTTGAATTTTTCCCAATAAGAAAAATTTTCAATTATATCTTCTGTATAATTTACTAAATCTTCTGAATTTTGGATTTCTGTTGAGATTTTCGGAAGAATGTCATTAAGAATTATTGAACCAACATTGTGCGTTGAAAAAAAACTCCAATTACTTTGGATTTTTGATTTTAAAGGTTCTCCATCAGTTGATACCTTAAAATTTTCTATTAATTCTTGAAAAAAATCGAGTAATTCATCAACTAATAATAATGGAACGCTATCTGAATTACAAATTTTACATATTCCTATATTAGTCGATGATGAAATGTAGCCTTTAAGTTCTTTATCAGCAAAACAATTTGGACAAACTTCCATATTTAATTATTTCTTAAATAATGTGATAATATCAATAAATGATTTTTTATTGATATTTTTTTTACAGTTCCTAAACCTGGATAATGTTGTTCATCGAAATAGTTTTCTAATTCAATTATCGCAGAATTTGTAAGGTTATTTAATCTACAATAACTAACAGCTTTTTGTGCAGCCTCAGCAAATTTACCTTGAATGTTAGCAATGGAATCGTTGCTTTCAGAAGTAAAATGCCTAATCATTATTTGATTTTGCTGATTCATATAAGTTAAATGTATTACAATTGCTCTAGGAGTACTTCCTCCTTCTACGAATTCACTTGGTAATACTGTGTAGTCTGAAAAACCATTATAATGGTCTTCCGCATAATAAATATGTTCTTCTGAAAATCTATGTTCTTCAATAGTTAAAAAATCACTATTTCTAGATTGCTTTTCAAATAAATCGTCTAATCTTATGTAAGTTTTGCCAAGATTTTGTACAAATCTATGTAATGCTCTATTTCTAGAAGGGTCTTCAATATTTATCACAGTTACCTGTTCTAATTGAGCCAAAGTTTTAAATTCTTCATCGTTTTCACGAATATCATTTTTACAAATCAGCATACATTGATTCAGCCCGTAAGCATTTATGCTGTGAGTAATATAATCACTATTATTTCTATAATGAAAAGCAGGTAAAACAATTTCATTATTTAGCTCATTTAAATAATCTAAATAATGATTGTTATCACCAGTTAATTCTCCAGCAGATGAATTTACTATAAGATATACATTTTGATTACGTTCTTCAAAAACTTTATAAGCAAGATTTAAATTGTTGAATATTAGTTTTACTGGTTCTAATATTGGAACAATACATCCTTGAGTCGCATTTTCGATAGCTAATTCACGTAATGAAATAAGTTCAAACTGCCGTGCTCTTAAAAATGGATAATACATAGTTTAAGATTTTATTGGTGATTTTAGATTTTTTATCATTATTTCCTTTTCCTTTTTGTTTAGTTTAAGAGCAAGACTTATTTGATTAAATTCTTTGTAATAACGATTAGATAATGTATTTTCTAAATCCCTATTTTTCATTTTCTCTATAAACTTTTTATTTAATTCGGTATTTGGAATTTCTTTTATAAGATCTTTACAAATATTATACTGATTGAAACTAGTCATATTAGGCAATTCACCATAAAATGATTTTACAATTGATTTATATTCATTTGTATGAAGAACTTTCATTATTGTTTCAGAATCAACTTCATTATTTATTATTGCATCTCTGTGCAATGTGAATCTTTCAGATTCTACATCTTTGTTAAAACTGATTAACCCAATACTTTCATCAAATTTAGCATATACCGATAATTTACTTTCAGGAACAATGAGAAAAATTTGATTGAATGCTTTACTATAATTTTCAATCTGTAGATTTAGGCGTTTTATTGAATCAAATTCTGTCTTAATTTCAAATACTTTTGATTTTCCATTAAACATAACTAAATCTGCGACTGCATTACCAACTCTAAATTCATTAAAAACTTTGGTGTTGTTATGTCCAATTTCTTTTATTAACCATTCATTCAGAAAAGAGTTTTTAAAGATATATTCGTTTTGGTAGTTATTTTCTAGAATTTGATAAACATATTTAAGATAATCTAAATATGTAGCATTTAAAGTTTTTTGCCATTTATTATCGTAACGTTCAATTTTATAATCAATTAAGTCGAAGTTTGATTTAATCCAAAGCTCCGCACCACTTCTAGAGAATAATGAAGAATAATCTCTTAATTGTGTTAGATTATATGTGTTTTTACTAGACATTATTCTTTTTTCAACAAATATAATATAATTATTGCATTTGTACTTTATCTAATCGTCTGTTTTTTACGCAATCCTAGCATTAGCGCTAACGTTTCGCGGCTACAAGAAGTGGCGAACTTCGGAACTGCGTATTTTCTGCTAAGATAAAATTTCTTGCGGAAAATAAACGTGAATTTAGCACTTTTCTCGCCATTTCTTGTAACCGCTGTTAGCGGTTGTTTTATTTTCACTCAAAACCATATCTCAAAACCATATTTGAATTTACATTTCGTTTTCTCATTTGAGCTGGTTTCCATTCATCGGTTTTAATAATTTTTTTCAATTCACTTTCAAAATATTTTTCT
>JAAFHW010000081.1 GCA_013298525.1 Flavobacteriia bacterium | reverse complement strand
AAAAACTATTTATAATGAAACCAAAAATCACAATGATCGTAATGTTATTCGTAACTGCGATGAGCTTTGCTCAAAAAAAATGGGAACCCTATCATCAATTTAGTTTGGATGCAGGTTACACCTTTTCTTCCTTAAAAGAAAATCAAAATCCAAGTCGACTTTTATTTGCTGGCAACGGTGTAAATTTTGGTATTGGACATCGTTGGGGTGACACTTGGGGAATTGCCTCAAGAATTGGCTTTTCTACAGGTTCTCTTGATGACGATGGAGTTGCAAGTATTACTAGAAAACGAAAAACACCACCAAGATACATTCCTATTCCAGATCCACCTGGTTCGATATCATGGTCACAAATTTCAGTAATGACTGGACCAAGCATAAGATTAGGAAAAAAACATCAATTTGAATTCAATGCTATGGCAGGAATAGGTATTAACCCATCACCCAACTACATCAGAGTAGATGCTTATGAACAAGATTTATTTCTAGAAACAGTATATGAAGCTAAAGATAAAAGTGTTGTGGGAATGTGGCAGGTGAATGCGAGCTATAAATTAGCATTACTATCTAAAACAGGTAAATGGTTACGTATTATTGGTGGATACGGAAGTAATGGAGCTACAATTGGATTAGCAGTAAATATTGCAGATCAGGATTGCCGTGGAATGGCTTGCTTTAGATGCCAGGGTGCAGGATGTTTAGGTGAAATGCCTAAATAAATAGAAATTTCAAAAAATAATAACGAACAGGGTAGCCGAAAACTGTATAGAGTAGGTGAAAAAATAAAAAATTATAAATCATGAAAAAAATTAATAAAAGAGTTATGGCAGCAATAATAATTATTATAATAATTATTATAATTATAATTGTTGCATCAGCAGGAGAGTTACATTAAAAAAAATAATATTGTCTCTTTTACTACATACGACAGAGCGAATTAGCAATCAATACAAACACTAAAATATTTTTCAGGTTAGTTTTTTGTTGAAAAGTCCCAAATATCTTTTTTGGGGCTTTTTTATTTTACTTTTTCAAGGTGTTTAGAACTAACTGTTTTCCCTGGAGAAGATTTTGGTCTTTTTATAAAATAACCATCGCCGTCATCGTCGCTATCTTCTTTTATGATTAGCGTAAAACTGTATTTAAGGTCATTGTCTATATCTTCCTCATTTGCTACAACCTCTACTTTTATGGATTGATATTTAGGATAAAAAGTTCTATTGACTTGATGGAAATCATAAGCTTTTAAAGTTGCATTGTAATTGAGATAAGTAGTAAATTCTTCGCTATTCGCTTCTTCTGTGATGCTAATTCTAATGCATTCTGGATGCGGTTTGGCTTCCATAGGTTCGAAATACAATAGCGTGAATTTTTTCGTATCATGGAGTATGCTTTTCAAAGGCATGGCTCTATTGGCTCTTAAGTTCATGATAGAAATAAAATTACTCATTTGCAGATTTTTAAAAACTAAAGATACAAAAAACAAATGTTGTATTATTCAAAAAAAATAAATAGGTTTGAGGTACACAATAGTACTAAAAAAACTATTTCATTTACACCAACAATCTCATGGAAGACAAGCAATTACCTGTTCATTTAGAAGGAAGTTACGACAGTATTTATGGTAACTTTGGCTATAGATTTGCGGCTTTACTCCTTGATGGAATAATCCTTGCTCCAATATCTGTCGGATTTTTTGTTTTTAATAGTATGGATCTAAATAATGTCTATGCAGGTATTTTGGTAAGTAATGTCATTACTATTTTCTACCATATCTACTTCCCTGCCCGATTTGGTGCTACGCCAGGCAAACTTGCTTTAGGATTGCATATATTAAAAATGAATGGTGATGCTATAACTTATAGTGACGCCTTTAGAAGATACTTGCCCAATTTACTACTTGGACTTATTGCGATAATTAACACCCTATTTGCAGTAAGCAAAGCCGATGCAAAAGTATACAATGATTTGAGTTGGATGAAGCAATCGGAATACTTGCAAAGTATGAATTCCAGTATGTTTTATATCCAAATGATTTGCATTAACGCTTTGTTATTTACAAGTTTTTTTATCTTTATTTCCAACGAAAGAAAAAGAAGTATTTCTGATTTAAGTGGTGATACCGCTGTGGTAAAAAAATACTACTTGAAGCAAATAAAGGAAGTGATGAAATAAAAAAAGCGTCCAATTTCTTGAA
Source organism: Flavobacteriia bacterium (assembly GCA_013298525.1). Taxonomy (GTDB): domain Bacteria; phylum Bacteroidota; class Bacteroidia; order Flavobacteriales; family Flavobacteriaceae; genus Flavobacterium. The sequence goes on along the minus strand of JAAFHW010000081.1, from coordinate 10,346 downwards.
CGCTTTTTTAAAATATCTTAGCTAATTATGCTGCTTTTTTAGATGCGCAACATCCACCTTTTTTCTCACCTTCACTACAAGATTTTTTTTCTTCTGTTGAAGCTGTTTTTTCAGTTTTAGCTTTTTTCTTTTTTTGCTTTGGCTCTTGTTGAGCGTTTACGTTCATTGAAAATAAAAACGCTACTACAGCTAACATTGATGCTACTTTTTTCATTTTTTTATATTTTTAAAATTAATGTTTCTTTACTTATTTATATCAAATAGTGTTCCAAATATACTATTTTATTCATTAAACAAAAATAAATTAACTTTTATTTATTCTTGTTCTCCTTTACAAATAAATTGAATAACAATCCGCCCATTAAGGCACCATATAATGTGCTATTCAATGGTTTAGAGGTTATGGCACAAGTTCCGCTAGCGCAACCTACATAATGATAGTAGACATATCCTGCAATTGCTCCAACGATAACTCCAACTGCTGTTATAATAATTGCTTTTTTAGTCATATTATTTAGTCTCACTCATTCTTCCAATAGCGCAATTCACATAGGATTTGGCTTGACGAAGTAATGTATTGTCTCCTTTTTCTGGATAGCCTAATTCGTTTAGTTTAGCAACAATTGTTTCTCTATTCACGGTTCCTTTTACAACTATGGTATCAATTTCTTTATCAATGGTAACTTCTTCAACGTTATCAATTTTTAATAAAGCTGTTTTAATACTGTTCATACAACCACCACATTTTATATTCTCAACTTCAAAAATTGTTTCCATTTTTTTATTTATTAATTTGTTTTTTCCAGAATAATTTGAATAATTTCTTCTTTAGATAAAACTCCGGATTGACGCCACAATTGTTGTCCTCTTTGATACAACATCATTGTTGGAACACCACGAACTTGTTGCATTGCGGCTAATTCTTGGTTTTTATCTACATCTACTTTAATGATAGAAACTCTATCACCTAAACTGTCTTTTACTTGTTTCAAAACTGGTCCAAGCATTTGACATGGTCCGCACCAAGTGGCAAAAAAGTCTATTAAAACAGGTTTGTCAGAATTGATAATATCTTTAAATGAATCGTTCATTGTTATTTATTTTTATCGTAGTTAACATTACATCCACTTGGTCCGCAACCCATATTAAAAAGGGCTTGAAACAAAAAGAAAATTCCAAAAACTATAAAAAACCATTCGTGCGTTTGATAAGCATTGTAAAATAAAAATAGCGCTAATGCCACTCTTAAAAAGCGTATAAAATGCCAATTGGTAAACAGTAATTGTTTCATTATTTTAGTGTTGATGGACAAACGTAATTTGTTGTTTTAATTCCGGTATTTCTTATGGCAGCAAAACCTCCTAAAACATTGATTACATTATGATAACCACGTGCTTTTAATATCGATGCAGCAATCATAGAACGATAGCCTCCGGCGCAATGCAAGTAAAAATCTTCTTCTATAGGAAACTCAGCTAAATGTTCGTTTAAAAAATCTAAAGGTGTAGAAGGAACGTCTAAAATGTGTTCAGAAGCATATTCTCCTGGCTTTCTTACGTCAAAAACTGGAACTTTTTCATTGTCATTCTGAACTTGATTCAGAATCTCATCCAATTTTTCCGCTGTAACAGAAGTAATTGTGTCATATTCTAAACCAGCTTTTTTCCATTCTTCAAATCCACCTTTTAAATAACCTAAAGTGTTGTCATATCCTACCCTTGCTAATCTTTTGATAGTTTCTTCTTCTCTACCTTCTGGAGTTACCAAAAGAATTTCTTGTTTGATGTCTAAAATCAAAGCACCAACCCAAGGAGCAAATTGTCCGTCAATACCAATAAAAATTGATTTCGGAATATGTCCTTTTTCAAAATCATCTTGGTTACGAACATCCAAAATTAAAGCTTCTGTTTCGTTAGCTACTAATTCAAATGTTTTTGCGTCGAAAGCTTTTGCTTCTCTTACAATATCTTCTACATTGCCATAGCCTTCCTTATTCAACTTTACATTCATAGGAAAATAAGCTGGTGGAGGCAATAAACCGTCGGTAACTTCGGCTATAAATTCCTCACGTGTCATATCGGCACGAAGCGCATAATTGGTAGCTTTTTGGTCACCAATACTTCCTACTGTTTCTTTACTTAAATTTTTTCCGCAAGCACTTCCGGCACCATGCGCTGGGTAGACAATTACATCATCTGCTAAAGTCATCATTTTAGTTCTCAAACTATCAAAAAGAATTCCAGCAAGTTGTTCTTGCGTCATGTCAGCAGCTTTTTGAGCCAAATCTGGACGACCGACATCACCTAAAAATAAGGTGTCTCCACTAAAAAGTGCGTAGTCTTTTCCGTCTTTATCTTTCAATAAATAACACGAACTTTCCATGGTATGTCCAGGAGTGTGAAGACATGTGATTGTTATTTCTCCCAATTGAAAAACTTCACCATCTTTAGCAATATGAGCCTCAAAAGTTGGATTGGCATTGGGTCCAAAAACAATTGGAGCACCTGTTTTTTCAGCTAACGTAACGTGTCCGCTAACAAAATCGGCATGAAAATGGGTTTCAAAAATGTATTTTATTTTGCCTCCATTGGCAGTCGCTTTATCAACATAAGGTTGCACCTCACGAAGTGGATCAATAATAGCAACTTCTCCATTACTTTCAATATAATAAGCACCTTGTGCTAAGCAACCTGTATAAATTTGTTCTATAATCATACCTATATCATTAATTTGATAATGTAAAATTAATCAGTTTTGAACGATAATAGCGTAACTTTTGTTACATTTTAACAAATAAAAAGCATCAATTAAATAACTGATGCTTTTTAAATAAACTAAATACTTATTCTATAACAATGTAGATGGGCAAACGTAATCTGTTTTAGCCAAATTAGTATCTTTTATAGCTGCGAAACCACCAATGACATCAACAAAATTGTCAAACCCTTTTTGCTTTAACATAGAAGCTGCAATCATGGAACGATATCCGCCTGCGCAATGCAATATGAAAGGCATTTCCTTAGGAAATTCAGCTAAATGATTGTGCAAAACATTTAATGGAATATTGATTGCGTCAACCAAATGTTCTGATTGGAATTCGCTAACTTTTCTAACATCAATAATGATTTGTTTTTCTTGATTGCAGTGTTTTTCAAGTTGCTCGGCAGTAATTCTGTGAACGATATTAATATCTTTTCCTGCGTTTTGCCATGCTTCAAATCCGCCATCTAAATATCCAATGGCATTGTCGTAACCTACACGCGATAAACGAATAATAGCTTCTTTTACTTTTTCATTATTTTCTGCAACAATTATAATTTCTTGTTTGATGTCTAAAATCAATTCGCCAACCCAAGAAGCAAAATTGCTCTCTAAACCAATATTTAAACTATTTGGGATAAATCCTTTTGCGAAAATTTCGGCTCTACGTGTATCCAGAATTAGAACTTTCGTTTCGTTAATAAGCACTTCAAATTCATTTACTGAAAATGCTTTTTGACCTTTCTCCATAATAGAATCCAAAGAATCATAACCTTGAATATTCATCAATACATTTTTTGGAAAATATTGTGGAGGTGTTGTTAATCCAGTTAAAATTGCTTCTACAAATTCATCTTCGGTCATTTCTTGCAAAGCATAATTGGTTTTCTTTTGATTACCAAGTGTATCTGTAGTTTCTTTACTCATATTTTTACCACAAGCACTTCCAGCACCGTGATTTGGATACACAATTAAATCATCTGATAAAGGCATAATTTTAGTACAAAGCGAATGATACAAATGGCGTGCTAATTTGTCTTGCGTTAAATCTGCAATTACATGTTGTGCCAAATCTGGTCGACCAACATCTCCAATAAATAAAGTATCACCAGAAATTAATCCTTGCTCTTTTCCATCTTCATCAGAAACTAAAAAGCACGAACTTTCCATGGTGTGACCTGGAGTGTGGATAAGCTTGATTTTAATTCCGCCAACTTTAAAAATTTCGCCATCGGTTCCAACGTGCATTTCAAAACCTGTTTTCATTGTGGTTGGTCCGTAAACAATTGTTGCTCCAGTTTTCTTTGCTAAATCTATATGACCTGAAACAAAATCAGCGTGAAAATGGGTTTCAAAAATATATTTTAATTTTACATTATCACGTTCTAATCTATCTAAATAAGGTTGGGTTTCTCTTAAAGGATCAACAATTGCTGCTTCTCCATTGGAAGTGATGTAATAGGCAGCTTCTGCGATACATCCAGTATAAATTTGCTCTAATTTCATAAGATGAAAATTTTATCAAAAATAGAGGAACAAAAAATTAGAAAATATGATAAATATCAGATGTTACCAAAGAAAGTCTCCTTGATGATAATGTAAATTCCCATGGCGAGAACGAACCATCCGAAACCTGTTTTGAGTTTTTCTCCTTCCATTTTTTTAGAGAGATAACTTCCAATAAAAACACCAATTATAGAGCAAACTGTGAAGATTATAATTAAATTCCAATCCAAATTTTGTTCTGGACGAATATCACCAATAAAACCAATTAATGATTGAACTGAAACAATAAAAAGTGATGTTCCAATAGCCATTTTCATAGGCGTTTTTGCTAAAAATAATAAAGCTGGAATGATTAAAAACCCACCACCTGCGCCAACGAATCCTGCAACCAATCCGATAAAAAGTCCTTGAGAAAAAATTGCAATATAGTTTAGTTTAGAATCATCGTTAATGATTTTTTCTTTTAAAGGTTTTATCATTCTGATAGATGCAGCAATCATTACAATGGCAAAAACAACCATTATCAAAACCGATTTATGCAATTTAAATGAAGTTGTAGAAAAGATAACTTCAGGAATATTGGGCACAATAAATTTACGCGTTAAGAATACGGCTAGAATTGTGGGAACACCAAATAATACTACTTTTTTAAAATCGACTAATTGTTGTTTTGCCTTTTGAACACCACCAAATAATGCTGTTGTACCAACTACAAATAAAGAATAGGCAGTTGCTAAAATAGGCTCAACACCCATAACATATACTAAAATGGGAACTGATAAAATAGAACCTCCACTTCCTATCAAACCAAGAGTGATTCCAACAAAAACCGCTAAAATGTATCCAATTATATGAGATATTTCCATTTACTAAATTTTGCGGAACAAAGGTTCGTATTTATACTTTTAAATTGGGTAACTATTGTTACAATTATACAACAATTTCTATGGAAGCTCTGTGTAATTTTATTCTTCCTTCGTTTTCTAAAGCTTTTAGCAATCTTGAAATTACTACACGTGAAGTATGCAAATCATAAGCAATTTCTTGATGTGTGTTTTGAACGCGATTCGTTTTATTGATTTTTGCTTTCTCAAAAAGATAATTCAAAAGACGTTCGTCCATATTCATAAATGCCAAATTATCAATTGCTGTTAACATTTCTTTCAATCGATTGTTGTAGCTATTGAAAACAAAATTGCGCCATGATTTGTATTTTCCTAACCATTCTTCCAATTTATTGACCGGAATCATGATTAGTTTCACATCGGTTTCGGCAACAGCTTTAATTTCGCTTTTAGTATCTCCAAGGCAACAAGCCATTGTCATCGCACAAGTATCTCCTTTTTCTATGAAGTATAATAATAATTCACCTTCATCAAAATCTTCTCTTAGAATTTTGATTGCACCTTTCAATAATAATGGCATATTTTTGATATAATCACCAAAATCAATCAGTACATCTCCTTCCTTAAAATCATAGATTTTTGCTACTTGAGCTATTTCTTCAAGAAGTTTTTCCTCAAAAATGTTACTGTAATTTTCTTTTACTATATCTAACATTATTCTCTTTTTAACATCTTTTCGTATTGCTCAATCCATTGTTCTACTGTAACTTTTGAAAGTAATTCACCTATTAATTCATAAGGAATATCATTCATTTTCTTAAATCGTATGCAACTTTTTCCCATATCTAATTTGGATTTGCAATACTTTGGATATTCAGCCGCAAACCAATCGTGTAAATTTTTATCCGAATAAACCATCATGTGATAGATGTTTATGGAGTTTTTTTGCGAAGCAATGGCAAAAAATGATAAAGGCAATTCAGGTGTGCAATGATATCCGTTTGGATAAATAGAATGTGGTACAACATAACCCAACATGCCGTAAATCATTTGTTCTTCAAAACCTTTTGGAAGATTTTGTAATGTTACTTCACGAAGTTTTGACATAGCTTCTCTTCTGTCCTCTGGAAGTTCTGCTAAATATTGTTCAGGAGTTGTAGCTTTTGATTGCATATTCTAAATGTATTTGTAACAAAAATAAAATTTTATAACTAATTAATAGTATCAAAAGTAAAACTAATTTTTTTTAATAGCTTTACAACATAAAATATCGTTTACTTTATGTCGCACAAAAGTCCTTTAAGAGAAGATAAAACTTGTTTGAATTGCAATCACGTTGTTGCAAATCGTTTTTGTCCCAATTGTGGTCAAGAAAACACAGAATCTCGTAAAACTTTTTATCATTTGTTTGTGCATTTCTTTGAGGATTTAACACATTATGAAAATGCTTTTTGGAAAACGATTAAAAATCTTTTACTAAGACCAGCTTCACTTACAAAAGAATATTTATCTGGAAAAAGATTGTCTTACCTTGCTCCTATAAGGTTGTATATTTTTATAAGTTTTGTTACATTTTTTCTAATTTCACTTTTACCAAGTGATATTGAAGAAGAAATTAAAGCTGAGGAAGCTAAAACAGAAAAAAAGCAGTCTAAAACAACAAGTGTTGGACTTTTAAAAATTAAAGAAAGTGAAGTCAAGGAAGATTCTGTTGACGTTTCTCCTCAAGAATTAAAATTAAAATCCTTATTAAATGAAGGAAAATTATCTAAAAAGGAATACGATACTTTATTAGATTACACCCAAAAATCTGAAGATAAACAAAAAGTAGATTTCGCATTTGGTGGTAAAACATATAAATCCATCAAACAAATGGATTCTTTACAAAAATTTGGAAAAGATAAGTTAAATCCTGTAAGTTATTGGTTAGCAAGAAAGTTAATGAAAGTTTCTCAAAAGAAGGAAAATGACGAAATAATTCCTGCATTTATAGAATCATTCAAGCATAACATTCCTAAAGCATTATTTGTTTATATGCCACTATTTGCCTTTTTATTATGGTTGTTTCATGACAAAAAGAAATGGTATTATTTTGATCATGGTATTTTTACCTTACATTACTTTTCTTTCATGCTTTTAATAATTTTAATTTCAACATTTTTAATTAGATTTATTTACCTATTTGGAGAAAATGGAGTTACAGAAACCATTGATTTTATATTGAATTTAATTATACCTATTTGGTTTATATTTTACTTTTACAGAGCAAGTAAAAATTTCTATCAAGGTACTCGAATAACATCATTCATAAAAAGTAGTTTGCTGCTATTTCTAAATACAATTTTGATGTTTTTTGTATTACTCTTTTTTATAATCTATTCATTCATAACCATACATTAAAATATGAAAAAAATAATAATTACAGGTTTAGCGCTAATACTATTATCGTGTTCTGGAACCCAAAAAAGTCCAGCTACCAAAACGACTAAACCCTTAGATGTTAATAGCTATATTAACTCAATTACTTCTGAAGAACTTAAAACAAGTCTTACCATTGTTGCTTCTGATGAAATGCAAGGAAGAGAAACCGGAAGTGAGGGTCAAAAAAAAGCTGGACAATATCTTATTGAACAATATAAGAAAAACGGAATCCCTTTTCCAAAAGGTGCTGATAGTTATTATCAAAAAGTTCCTGCAGCTTATTTGAACGAAAAGCGAAATGAAAACCTTCCTGATTCTGAGAACATTTGGGCTTTTATAGAAGGTTCAGAAAAACCAGATGAAATCATTGTTATTTCAGCTCATTACGATCACGTTGGAATGAAAAACGGAGAAATTTATAATGGTGCCGATGACGATGGCTCTGGAACTGTGGCGCTTTTAGAAATAGCTCAAGCTTTTCAGAAAGCAAAAAAAGAAGGTCATGGACCAAAACGCTCAATACTTATTCTTCACGTAACTGGTGAAGAACACGGTTTACATGGCTCAAGATATTATTCTGAAAATCCATTATTTCCTTTAGCAAATACAGTTGCCGACGTTAATATTGACATGATTGGTCGTCGTGATGAAGCTCACAAAGACAGTAATAATTATGTTTATGTAATTGGTTCAGATTATCTTTCTACAGATCTATACAATATCTGTGAAGCTGTAAATACGAAATACACTAAACTAAACTTAGATTACAAATACAACGACAGAAAAGATAAAAACCGTTTTTACTATCGTTCAGATCATTACAACTTTGCTAAAAATGGAATTCCATCAGTATTTTTATTTAATGGTGTTCATGCTGATTATCACAAAGCAACAGATGAAGTTGATAAAATTGAATTTGATGCTCTAACTAAAAGAACTCAATATGCTTTTGCAATTGCTTGGGAAATAGCCAACAGAGAAGCTCGACTTATAGTTGATAAAGATGGTAAATAGATTATAAAAAAAGCTCCGATTAATGTCGGAGCTTTTTTTTATATTAGAATTTTGAAATAAATTCCTTTAATAATTTTTCTGAAAAAAATAAAGACGAATAAGAATCGTGTGCTTGTGGATTATTTAATTCGAAATCAGCTAATTTATCTAGATATAATTTCAGTTGTTCTTTGGTTAAAAGATTTCTGTAATCTTGCTCTTGACGAATCAAGGTTTTAATATATAGAGCCGTATCTCTTTCATCTTCGGAAACATTCATTTTGTTATAAATAACTAATAATTCTTTATATTGACTAATGAATAAATCCTTGAAAATTGGATTTTGTTCTTCTGTATAATTTACAATTCCGAAAGTAATTCTACCTTTTGTTTGCCAGAACATAGTTTCACCTTCTGCACCTTTGGCAACAAAATTTTGCATCACAGCAACTTTAAGCTTAATTGCTCTTTCGATCTGTCCAAAGGTTAAGATTGGAGCTAAAAACAATATTAATAAATATTTCATCTTTTAAAATTATAGAAACAAAAGTAAAATATTTTCAAAAATAAATAAGGCATTTAACTAATAATTAGTGAATATGAAAACTATTTACTTAATTTGAAAGCTATAACCAAACCAAATTAAATGAAAAATTATACAATTCAGGAAATTAATGCCATTCTAAATGGTGAAATTATCGGAACTACCAACAACACGATAACTGCTCCAGAGCAATTAGAAGTAGCTACTGAAAATGAAATTTCTTTCATTGGAAATAAAAAATACGAAAAATATTGGGCAGCTTCAAAAGCTTGTGCTGCAATAGTAAACCAAGATATTTCAATAGAACCAGGTGAAAATCGAGTTTTCATAAAAGTAAAAAATGCCGATTTAGCGATGTCTCAAGTTCTTGAGATGTTTGCGCCACCTACTCCACAATTTAGTCACGAAATTCATCCAACAGCTACCATTGATGCCTCTGCAAAAATTGGAAATGGTTCTAGAATTGGAGCTGGATGTTATGTTGGCCCAAACGTAGTTTTAGGCGAAAATGTTACTTTATATCCTAATGTAACCATTCTTGACGAATCAACTATTGGAAACAATACTGTGATTTGGCCTGGAGCTGTGGTACGTGAAAGATGTCATGTTGGTGCCTATTGTATTTTGCATCCAAATTGTACCATTGGCGCTGATGGATTTGGCTTTAGACCATGTCCAGAAAGAGGATTGGCTAAAATTCCACAAATTGGTAATGTAATACTTGGAAATAATGTAGAAATTGGTGCAAACTCTTCTGTAGATAGAGGAAAATTCAGTTCAACAATTCTTGGTGATGGATGTAAGATTGATAATTTAGTTCAAATTGGACACAATAGTAAACTTGGTAAATTCTGTATTATGGCAGGAAATAGCGGTCTTGCTGGTTCAGTAACTTTAGGAAATGGCGTAATGATTGGAGGAAGTGCTTCTATAAAAGACCATTTAACTATTGGTGACAGAGCTATAGTTGGAGCAGGTTCTGGAGTTGCAGCCGATGTTGAAGCAGGAAAAACTGTTTTAGGATATCCAGCAGTAGATGCACGAACAGCCTTAAAACAATGGGCAATTTTAAAGCGAATGGCTACAGAATAACTATTAATTAAACTATATAAACGAAAAAAGCCTTGAATTTCTTCAAGGCTTTTTAATTAAGGGTGGCTGACCGGGTTCGAACCGGCGACCCTCGGCACCACAAACCAATACTCTAACCAGCTGAGCTACAACCACCATTTTTAACGAGTGCAAATATATTGCAAAAGTTTTATTTTACAAAGAAA
>JAAFHW010000080.1 GCA_013298525.1 Flavobacteriia bacterium | reverse complement strand
AACTTCAGCTAAACGGTGAACGTTTGCTTCACGTGCTCTGTAATCACCACCTTTAATAGTATCATAGAATAATCTAAAAATACTATCTCCATCATTTTGGTAATTCTTCGCAGCATTTATTCCTCCTTGTGCAGCAATTGAGTGCGCACGACGAGGTGAATCTTGAAAACAAAAAGCCTTAACATTATAACCCATTTCACCAAGTGAAGCGGCAGCCGAAGCTCCTGCTAAACCAGTTCCTACAACAATAATGTCAATTTTTGGTCTATTATTTGGGGCAACTAATTTTAAATGGTCTTTATAATCAGTCCATTTTTGTGAAATATGCCCTTCTGGTATTTTAGAATCTAACTTCATAATATATATCTGATGTTGATTATTTTAAGAAAAAGTGAATGTAAACTGGAATAATTGCAAACAACAACGGAACAACAATTGCAAAAGCAGTTCCGAAAAACTTGATTTTTGGTGTCCAATTTGGATTATTAAGTCCTAAAGATTGGAAAGCACTTTGAAAACCATGTAACAAGTGGAAAGCTAAAACAGCCATTGCAATCACATAAAGAATTGTTGCAATTAAACCGTATTTTGCATCTTTAAAAAATGCTACTGTAATTTTGTGAAGATCCTTGTAACCTTCTCCAACTTTTACTTTTGCTTGAGTATTGTAAAATTCTGTTCTATTTTCAATGTAAGTTTGAACACCGGTTTTGGTAGCTTCTTCTAAAGATTTTGCTACTTGTTGAACAGGCATGTAACCTTCATTTGTAGTTAAATACAATTCTTGTTTTTGTCCCATTGCTTCAACAATAATGGTTTGCAATGGCATGTCTTTATCGAAATGCATCTTTGCCCAAAAATTAACCATGTGTGTAACAATAAAAACCAAAATCAAAGTTCCCAAGATTGCCATATTTCTAGAAGAAAATGAGCTATTAGCTCCTGGATTGGATTTTGCGTAACCAACTGGTCTTGCTTTAACATTTTGATAGGTTAACATAAAACCATCAACTGCATGAAATAAAATTGAAATGTAGGTTACATAAGAAAGTAACTTAACTGCTGGATTTGAAGTCATAAATAACGCATACTGATTGAAATGTAATGCGTCGCTAAAAATCAGTTGTAGATTTCCAGCTAAATGTCCTGCCAAAAACAAGCATAAAAATAAACCCGTAAGAGCCATCCAGTATTTCTTTGCGATAGATGACTTTAAAAGTGCAGATTTTGCCATAAGATTGTATAATTTATTTTAAAAAATCAAACAAAAATACAGCTATTTGATATTAACTACAACCTTTTCGTCGTAATTTATAATCAATTTAAAGTGAGTTTAACACTTGTTGATTTTCAAAGTGTTATATTGACAAAAAAGATGTTTTTTCTTAAACAAAACTACTTTGTGTAAGACGGAATCAATCCTCTTAATCCCATATCAACAACATTTTCACCTTGAGATGGATCAAATTTTCCGTTACCATTAGTATCAATCCATTCAAAACTTTTGTTGGTAGATAATGAAACTGTTATTACAACATTCTTCTTTTCTAATCCTGTAATTTCTAATGGAGTATTAAATTTTCCGGTGACAACACATGAAGTTAAAGGAATTGATGATGTTGCAGCAATTGGATTTGGAACTGTCGTTGCTCCTGCTGGAGCCTGACCTGATGCAGAATATGGAAAATCATTTAGTGCAAAGGCCCAATATCCTTGTGGCTTATTGGCATCAACTTGGAAAAAAGTATTACCAATGCTATGAGTTCCTATATAGGTATTGAATCCTACAAAACTTTCTAAAGTTCCATCATACTCAAGACTCGAACCTGGTTTACGAATTTTTATTTGGTAATTCTGATAAGACAAAGAAACTCTCAACCATTCATAACTTCCAATTGCTAAATCTTTAAGAGGGATTTCTAAAAAAGTTTCTCCTTCAGCAACAATTTTAGCTTTACTAAAATCTATTGCATTAGCACCTCCAATTGCTGTTTCTTGACCATGATAAACAATACTTCCATCGCCTAATTGCGTGTTTGCATCTTTAGCAAATTCAATATAATGTGAAGAAATTTTGTTAAAAACAGGTGACTGCGCACCATTACCAAAAGGAACAAATGAAGGCTGACCTAAATTATTCAATCGAGCTTGATTTGGATCAAACTTAAATTTAATAATCAACATAGGCTCTACCTGATTGTCATCTAAATCTTCACAAGAAAAGAAAGAAATGCTTAAGGTTAAAATTGTTAGTAATAAAACTATTTTTTTCATACTTGGTTTTAAGTTTTCTAGCTTCAAATTTGTTTTCGAATAACAAACAAATTAAAGCACATAAATATTAAACGAATTTAATACGTTTTTGTTACATCTTCGTCAATAACGAGAATAAAATCAGCTTTATTGTAATTTTCTTTCTCAAGTTTTGATATGTCTTTTTGTTCAACCGTAGATATTGTTACAATTTCTATGCTTGGATTGTAAGTTTTTAAATACCAATTAATCCCATCAAAATTATCAGAATGAAAAGTCCCATTATAGTGAATGAAAACACTATTGGCTTTCAAATTTTTATTTATAAAATAGGCCATTGTTGCATCTTTACTAGCTTGAGCTTTTGGCATATTTGGACTTGTATGGTCACCCATCATTTTCATCATTTCAACATAACCAGGAAGTGATGCGTCATAAGGAATTGGTTGTGGTGCAATCCAAGTCTTTTCTTCTGTTGTAAGAGTTTCTAATACTTCAAAACCTTTTTTAGAAACCATAGAAGCATAACGTCTAGGAATATTAGTAGCTATAAAATCAAAGTTATTCTCTTTTGCAAAATCAACCAAAGGCTTGTAATCTGTTGGATGATTTTTCCAAAGACGTGCTGTAGAATCTAATTTTTTTTGATCGATTTCACCTTTTAAATATTGGTTTAATTGGGTTTGATTATCGGCTTCTATCATTTCTGCACCAAGAACCACAGGTGTTTTTGCCGCAACATCTTTAGTCAATTCAAGTTGCAACCAATGTGAAACAGAATTATTATGATATTCTCCAAAAAGAACAACTTGTGTTTTTAAAGATGCTTTTAGCAATTTATCGTAAGAGACTTTCTTTCCGTTTTTATCAAATAGTTGATACGATTTTTTGTCTTGTGCTTGAAGAACAATTGTGAAAAGAAGAAGTAGTGACAAAAATTTAGTTCTCATTGTGAAATTTTTTATAAAAATATAGATTTTAATCTGAGTTGAAAACTATTTGGATATTTTTGTTGAAACTTTTACAAATGCCAGTTTTAAAATCGAACGATGCTTTTCTTGATTATTTATGTCAATTTATTGATGTAAAAGATGATTCTATTCAAGAATTGATTGTTAAAGCTAGAGAAACATTTCAAATATTACATCTTAAGAAAAATGAATTCTTTGTAAAAGAAAATGAAGTTTGCCAGCATTTTTGTTTTGTTGAAAGCGGCATTTTACAACATTCCATCGAAATTTTGGATGAAGAAAAAACAACATATTTAGCATTAAGAAATTCTGTAACTTCTTCATTAAGCAGTTTTTTATTTGGAAAACCATCAAGAAAAAGTATTAAAGCCATTGCCGACTGTAAATTATGGATTGTAAATTTAAAAACTTTCAAAGATTTAATTGAAAACAATAAAGCATTTCATCAATTTTATTACAATGTAATCGAAAAACAAATTTGCTTAATCGATGATTATCGAATTGATTTGCTAATATTGACACCTGAAGAACGTTACAAAAAACTGTTAGCAACCGAACCTAAATTACTTCAAGAAGTTCCGTTGCATTATTTGTCATCTTTCCTTGGGATTTCGTCTCGACATATGAGCCGTATTCGTAAAAACATATTATAGAATAGCCACAGATTCACTGATTTTTTCTATTTAAATTAATTTTTAATCTGTGAATCTGTGGCTAACATAAAATAACGCCATTTGGCTACATCTTGAACTCAATTATTCATTAATTTTGGTAAATTAAATTCAGAATTGTCTAACAATCCAAAAATCTAACAATCTAAAAAATGAAATACCATCAAATAGACCGTGATTTGTTTATTAAAAACAGAGCTAAATTCACGGCACAAATGAAACCAAATAGTGTTGCTGTTTTCAATTCTAACGATATTTATCCAGTTTCTGCCGATTCTACTTTGCCTTTTGCACAACATCGTGATATTTTTTATTTATCAGGTGTTGATCAAGAAGAAAGTATTTTGTTGCTTTTTCCGGATGCGCCTTATGAACATTTGAAAGAGATTTTATTCTTAAAAGAAACTAACGAACACATTGCAATTTGGGAAGGCGAAAAACTTACTAAAGAAAGAGCGTTTGAAGTTGCCGGAATTAAAACCGTGATTTGGTTGCAAGATTTTCATAAAACTTTAAAAGAAGTTATGACTTATGCTGAAACCATTTACATCAACACCAATGAACATTATCGTGCCGTAATTGAAACGGAAACTCGTGAAGCGCGTTTTATCAAATGGTGGAAAGAAAATTATCCAGCGCATAAAGTGGAAAAATCGAATCCTATTTTGCAAAGAATTCGTTCGGTTAAAGAAAGTGAAGAATTGGATTTAATTCAAGAAGCATGTAATATCACTGAAAAAGGTTTTAGAAGAGTTTTGAATTTCGTAAAACCAAACGTAATGGAATACGAAATTGAAGCCGAATTTGCGCATGAATTTCTAAGAAATCGTTCCAAAGGTTTTGCTTATACGCCAATTATTGCTTCAGGAAACAATGCGAATGTGTTGCATTATATTGAAAACAACCAACAATGTAACGAAGGCGATTTAATTTTGCTTGACGTTGGTGCCGAATATGCTAATTATTCAAGTGATATGACAAGAATGGTTCCTGTTTCGGGACGTTTTTCTGATAGACAAAAAGAAGTTTATAATGCCGTTTTACGTGTTAAAAATGAAGCTACAAAAATGTTAGTTCCTGGAACTTTATGGAAACAATATCATGTTGAAGTTGGTAAAATCATGACTTCAGAACTTTTAGGTTTGGGATTAATTGACAAAGCCGATGTTCAAAATGAAAATCCAGATTGGCCAGCGTATAAAAAATATTTCATGCATGGAACGTCGCACCACATGGGATTAGACACACACGATTACGGATTATTACACGAACCAATGCAAGCGAATATGGTATTCACCGTTGAACCAGGAATTTACATTCCAGCAGAAGGTTTCGGAATTCGTATTGAAGATGATATGGTAATTCAAGAAAAAGGAGAAGCATTCAACTTGATGAGAAACATTCCTATTGAAGTGGATGAGATTGAGAGTTTGATGAATAGTTAGTTTTCAGTCTCAGTCTCAGTTATCAGTTTAGACGGTTTGCGAAAGTGAGCCGTTTTTTTATTGGAACACAAAAATCAGAAAAAGGAGTAGTGCTAAGCGCAATAATATCTTGCATGTATTTTAGAAAATCGGCACCACTTTTTACTTTGGAATGGGCTTCTTGGATTTGTTGGATTGTGAACATAATAGTTAGGATTTTTAAAAGAGTTCGATTAAATAATAATCTCAGCACCTTTTTTTTCAATTTCGAATTCTTTTTTTATCACCTCTTCATTTAACTCTAAAAATTTTAATCTTTCTTTCTCAAAATATGACAATAATAATTCATTGTCAATGAAGCTAAATAGATTGTTTAATTTGGAACGATAATCATTTTCATTATAATAGAAAATTACAATTTGACATTTCCCTGTTTTATCGTTTTTTAAAGAATTAAATAGTCTTGAGATGTAATTTTTATCTGATTTATCAAGTGAATGACCAATCAAATAATATGTAGTTGGTTTATCGTATGGACTTTTATTTGGACTTATTTCTGTAATAAAAGGTGCTTTATTACCCATAAGTATTCTTTGATGATTTTTCAAAAAAAAGAATGCTTTTGCTTGTTTAACTTCATTTTCAAGTTCATCAATACCTAATACCAAATTATAATCTTCATCTTTACTTGAGACTTTACCATGTAAATAATTAATTGACCCTTTATAATTATATACATTTTCAATTGTAGGTGTGTAATTAAAAGTATAAATTGAATCAATCTTATCAAAAGGAATCATCTTTTTTTTAATGAATGGCATTATTTTAACTACTATTTCATCTAAATAAATATTAAAGGTTTTTGTAAAGTTTTTTAACTCAAGAATTAAATACTCAAATAGCTCATTTGAATTTACTTTCCCATTAATTTCATTTAAATATCTATCTTCAATTACAAATTTAGAACCATCTAATACTTCTATTATCTTTAAATATGTTAAAATCTGATATCCTTTATGCTCCTTTATTTTTAAAAAATCAAGAGAATTATTATCAAAAGAGGTTATTATTTTTGAGGTTATTTTTAGAGAATAACTTATTTCATTTTCGAAGTCAATCCAAGTTTGAACTTGATTAACTTTATTAAAATATTGATACCAAATATTATCTTTAATTAAAGACATTTGTCTAATTTTTTCTTTTGAAAATGAAATATCTAACAAAGCATTATCTTGTATTAAGTTATTATATTCATTATAACTATTATTTTTAAAATAGCTGCCAAATAAATTTTCAAACGTTGGTTCTTGATTTGAATCAAATTCTTCTATGGTCTTCATCACGTCCATAAAATGACCATATTTTGTTGGCAAATCATGAAATAAATCAAACCCGTTTCCTGTAATTAATATTTTACTCATACTTCTAAAATCTGTTTCTCAAATATATTTATTTTCAAGTATAAAAGCCGTAAAAGTTATTAACGATAATTCTTTTACTTTCTTTTGTGACTTTTGTGTTTCAAAAAAAATTAAAGTTATAGTTTTGCACGAATGAAAACCACCATCTACAAAAACACCAAAATCACTTACACCGACCAAGGAAAAGGTACGGCTGTAGTTTTATTGCATGGTTTTTATGAAAATAAAGAGATGTGGAATGCTTTTGTGCCTGAGTTTTCAAAGAAACATCGCGTTATTGCTATTGATTTATTAGGTCACGGACAAACCGAATGTTTGGGTTACGTGCATTCTATGGAAGATCAAGCCGATATGGTGCATCACGTTTTGCACGAATTGAAAATTAGAAAAGCGGTTTTGATGGGTCATTCTATGGGCGGTTATATTGCGTTGGCTTTCGCCGAATTATATCCAGATGCTATGAAAGGTTTGGTGCTTTTAAACTCTACTTCAAGAGCTGATAGCGACGAACGAAAAGCCAATCGTGATCGAGCTATTATTGCTGTAAAAAAGAATTATGTGGCTTGCATTCGAATGAGTGTTGCGAATTTATTCAGTGAGAAAAATCGTGAAATCTTTTTGGATGAAATTGAATATGTAAAATTGGAAGCTCTAAAAACGCCACTTCAAGGCATCGTCGCTTGTCAAGAAGGCATGAAAATTAGAAAAGATAGAGAAGTGATTTTGCATTTTGCCAATTATCCAATGCTATTGATTTTAGGAAAAGAAGATCCGGTTTTGAATTATGATGAAAACGTTGACCAAATTGAAGGAACCAACGTAAAACTGCACACTTTTCCAGACGGACACATGAGTCATATTGAAAATAAGGAAGAATTGTTGGTGGTTTTGGGTGAGTTTTTAAAGAAGGTTTAATTTCTTTAACCGCAAAGACACAAAGGAAAAAGCACAAAGTTCGCAAAGTTTTCCTTCTATCAATATAAAAAAAACCTTGCGAACTTTGCGAAAAACTTAGCGCCTTTGCGGTTAAATCTTCTCCTCAAAAGCTACATCAACACTCAAAATCTCATTTAATAAAACCACAATTTCTTCAATATAACTTTTCATTATTTCAGGTGAAATTACTTCTAATGTTTCTTTACTTTCTTTAAATCCAAAAGGTAAAAATCCATTTTTCAAGTTTTTGAAAGAAATGATTCCGGCTTCGATTTCTAATCCTTTGGCTTGTTCTTCATACATGAATGCATAAGCAAGAATTTGGATAATTTTATCGTTTTTTATGTCTTCTGTTAGGCCATTCCAAGATTTTAAAGTAACACTTGGTTTGGTAACATTTCCGGTTTTGTAATCGATGATTCTGATTCTTCCATTTCGGTTTTCGATTCTATCTACGTTTCCACCAATTTTTACAGAAAAAGGTAATTTTGGATGAATTAATTCACGTTCTAAATGTTTTTCTAAAGCAATAATCTGAATTTCATCGCCGTTTTGAATGGCTTCTAATTCTAATTTTAGAAAATTCAATACGTTTCGTTTGGCAACCTCAAAAGCTAGCAAATTTCTTCCTTTTTTGATTTCGCCTTCTTTGTATACTAACTTGAATTGTTTCAAAACTTCATCATCGATGTTTTTGATGCAAATTTTAATATCATTTTCGATTAAAATCTTACCAATAAACGGTTTGTACAATTCTTCTAAAGTTCCGTGAATGATGGTTCCGAGTGTATTTACTGCTATATTTTCTTCTACTTCATCAGTTTCAGAAATACGCAATATTCTTTGAAAATAAAACTGAATCGGATTTCGAATATACGTCGTCAATGCTGATGGAGAAAATCCTTTTTCGGCGATTTCTTTCAATCGCATCAACACTTTTTCCGATTTTGGAATGACTAATGGTTGATGTGCTATTTCAGGAACATTGGCATTGTACGTTTGAAAAGTTAAGTTGTGATTTGGTTGCTTTTCGACTTCCAATTGTGTGATGAATCGACTTCGTTCTCCTGCATCCAAACCTTCACTATCGGAATTGTATAACAAATAAACGTTTTTAGCACGTTGTAATAAATGATAGAAATGGTAAGTATAAATGGCGTCTTTTTCTTTGAAAGTTGGTAAACCATATTCCTTTTTAACATCATACGGAATGAACGAATTCATACTTTTTCCAGCTGGAAATTTGCCTTCGTTAACCGATGTGATTATTACGGTTTCAAAATCGAGCACACGACTTTCAAGAACTCCCATAATTTGCAATCCGTTCAAAGGTTCACCTTCAAATGAAACTTCAGCGACATCAATTACCTGTTTGTAAATAGCAAATAAAGTTTCTACAGAATCAATATTTGAATTGGATGAAAAATAAGAAATCATTTTGTTTATCACTTTGAAAATAGAATAAACAAAGGCATTCGTAATCTTTTCTTCTTCGTTGTCTGAACTTAAATTGGATTTGATTTTAAGCAAAATCTGACTCAAATTTTCCAAAATAGCAACAGAAGATGTGTCCCATTTTTGAAAAATCAATTGAAATAATTCATTTTGATTTTCTTGTAATTCTAGGATTCGTTTATGAACTATGAAAGTATAATTGTTCTGATTTATTCTGTTTACTAACTCTTTAGCATTGATATATGGTTCAATCAATGGATGCGTCAAAATATCCAAAACATCTTTATAATAAAACACATAACTCGAAGCGTTTCTTGAGATTGCATTGGTGTGTGCTTTAAATAATTTGGCAATTAGCAATTGCGCAGGATTATTTTTACTCGAATAACCCATCGTAATATTCAAAGAATCCACATTAGATGGAAGCGAGTATAAAATTGGAACCAAAAGTGATTCTTCACCGAGAACTACGGCAACATTTTGAAGTTTACCTTCGTTTTTATTGCTGTATTTTTCAATGATTTCGCCAACTATTTTTGCTTGACCAATAGCTTTTGGAGTACCAATAACTTGAATATTCTTTTCTTGCTTAAAATCGTTTGTAATCCACTCATACGGATTGGTTTTATAATACGGCCACGCTGATTTGAATCTACGCTGAAAAAGCCCTGTATCGTGATATGGATCATTTAAAAAGGTTTCATCAATATCCCAATAGATTTTGGATTTATCAATAGCTAAAAGATGTTGGATGATTTTTTCTTCGGCGTGGTTTAGAGCATTGAATCCAGCGAAAAGGAATTTTTTATCTTTTATAGTTTCTGAAAAATGATTCAAATTATCAACGGCTTCTCTGTAGATTAAACCCTGATAACCAATTCCTTTATGTAATAAATAATCATAAAGTGAATGATAATATAGTGGAAGTTTTTTCCAGAAAATTAAATATTTATCAATTAAGTCGGTTCGTTTGTCAACATCAACAGCCCAATGTTCAACTTCTTTTATGTCTTCTAGATATTTTAAAATTTTGTCCGGTTCTAATAAATATCTATCAATTTCATTGAAATCTTGAAGCAATGTCTTTGCCCAATTAGCAAAGGTTTCAAAAGATTCTTGGTCTTTTTCAGTTACAGAAAGATAAACATTATAAAATTCGAATAACAATTCGACACTATCAATAGAACGAATTCCTGCAATGTCTTGAACAAAGTCTTCAATACTAATTATTTCAGGAGAAAATATAGTTGCAGTTGTTTCTTTTTTGAGTTCATCAATAAGAAAAACTTTAGCTCTTCTGTTAGGCAGAATGACTATTAAATCTGAAAAGTTATCAGAATAGTCGGCAACAATTATCTTGGAAAGTTTATTTAAAAATGAGTTGTTATTCATTTTATAAATATAAAAAAAACGCCTCGAAAATCGAGGCGTTTCTTGAAAATATTTTGGAAGAAATTATTTTACTAATTTCACTTCAACTCTTCTGTTGTTAGCTTTACCAGCTTTAGTTTTGTTAGAGTCAATTGGCATTGTCTCACCGAAACCTTTAGATGATAATCTTGAAGCAGCGATACCTTTTTCGATTAAGTAATTTTTAACTGCTGCAGCTCTGTTTTCAGACAAAGTTAAGTTAGCAGCATCTTTACCATCAGAATCAGTGTGTCCTTCGATTGAGAAGTTAGCACTTGGGTATTCTTTCAAGATAGCAGTAATAGCTTCTAATACTGGGTAAGTTCTTTGTTGGAAAGTAGCTTTGTTAGTATCAAATAAGATAGTTTTAGCATAATCATTTAATCTTTTGATAGCTTCGTCAGAAACTTCAGGACAACCTTGATTAGCTACAGTACCAGCAAGATCTGGACATTTGTCATCTTTATCTAAAACTTTATCACCATCTCTATCTGGCCAAGGACAACCTTTGTTTTCTTTAGGACCTTTAACGTCTTTACAAGCGTCATCTTTATCAGCAACACCGTCACCGTCAGCATCTGGACAACCATTTAATGATTTTAAACCAGCTACGTCAACACAAGCGTCATCTTTATCTTGAACACCGTCTCCGTCAGTATCAGGACATCCGTTGAATTCAGCTAAACCTGCTGTATCAACACATGAATCTTTAGAATCTTCGATTCCGTCTCCGTCAGTATCAGGACAACCTTTGAATTCTTTTAAACCAGCAACATCTGGACAAGCATCTTCTCTATCATAGATTCCGTCTCCATCAGTATCTTTAGCACCAAATTTGAAAGTTAAACCTCCAAAATGTTGTAAATGAGTTGGAACATCAAATGATGGATTTCTTGAATCATCAAATGAATGTTTGTAAGTTGAGCTAAATGATAAACCAACTTGCTCAGACAACCAGAAAGTTAAACCTAAACCTCCGTTGATTGTACCAGCAGATGCATCACCTAACCAAGTATAACCTCCACCAACATGTACAGATGGGTCGATCATTTTTGATTTAATCATGTTCATAAAGCTGTATTTAACAACTCCATCAACACCATAATACATTAAATCACCAGGATTAACTACAGTGTAATCATTAGTGTTTGTTGCAGGATCGTAAGTTCTTTCACCTACTAGTTTTGTAATTTTGTTTACAGATCCAGTTACTCCAAAAGAGAAATTATCTCCTACATATCTTGACACACCAATTGTAGAAACTGATGGTAAAACACTCCAGTATCTTTTTGCGTCAAAGTATTGAGAAAATTGGTCTTCTATTTTAGAAGCCGCACTTACTCTTGCTCCGTCTACTGCGTTTACTCCAAACGAAATAGCCCATTTGTTGTTACTATCTTGTGCTTGAGAACTTAATCCTAAAAGCATCAATAAAGCAAATAATTTGTTAAGATGTTTCATACTTAATTTTGTTAGATTATATACATATAATGGTGCAAAAGTAATGCGATAAAATGAATTATCAAAATGAAAAGCTTAAAATGTGGGAATTATGAAATAATTCTACAAATTTATGCAAATAAACAAGTTAGTTAAATAACGCTTAAATTCTTCGCAACTTCTGTAAAAGCTTGTATTGCTTTGTCTAAATGTTCTTTAGTATGAGCTGCAGAAAGTTGCACTCTAATCCTTGCTTTATCTTTTGGAACTACGGGATAAAAGAAACCAATTACATAAATTCCTTTTTTCAAAAGTTCATCTGCCATTATTTGAGAAAGCTTGGCATCATACAACATTACTGGTACAATTGCAGAATCGCCGTCAATAAAATCAATTCCTGCTTTTCTCAAACCTTCTTTGAAATAATTCGTGTTCCATTCTAATTTATCTCTTAAAGTGGTGTCTTTTTCTAAAAGCTCGAACACTTTAATAGATGCTCCAACAATTGCCGGCGCCAATGAATTTGAAAACAAATACGGACGAGATCGCTGACGTAAAATTTCTATAACTTCTTTTTTGGCTGTTGTATATCCACCCATTGCGCCACCAAGCGCTTTTCCTAATGTTCCTGTGATGATGTCAACTCTTCCCATTACACCTTTTGCTTCAAGCGTTCCTTTTCCGGTTGCACCAATGAAACCTGCTGCGTGACATTCGTCAACCATTACTAAAGCATCA
>JAAFHW010000008.1:52424-54948 GCA_013298525.1 Flavobacteriia bacterium | reverse complement strand
AAAATTGATAAAATAGCAGGACTACTTTTGATTCCTTATTTAGCTTGGGTAAGTTTTGCCACTATTTTGACAATTAGTATTTGGTATTTAAACTAACATAAAAAAAACCGATTCATTTACGAATCGGTTTTTTTTTTAAAACTATTGGATTATTAATTTCTTGGTGATTTTTAAGTCAGATTGTGTTGTAATTTGAACTAAATAAACACCTTTTGATAAATCTGAAACATCAATATTCACATCATTTGATGAAGAGTTGAGCACTTCTTTAATCTTTTTCCCAAGTAAGTCATGAATTTCTATTGAGTTAATTGCCTCTGACGAATTTAACAGACTTATGTTAATGTTAGAATTTGTCGGATTTGGATATAATACAAAGCTTGAAGAATCAAAATCTGAAGTTTTTAAAGATTGTACAAATTCAGTTTGAAATTCATTTGTTATAATTGGTGGATTATAATCAAAGTAAATGAATGCTTTATTAGGAATTATATCGCCTAGTGCAAAGCCAGCTGTTGGCTTAATTTTAAATTGAATAAACCCATGACTTCCTGTTGGATTGATAGAAGTTGGAGGTAGATTGATGTTATAAAAATTCCATATCAATTGATTTCCAATTCTTCTCATATTGTAAGTATGGCTTGAACCCAACATTTCTATCGAACTTGGATTTAAAGAGGCATCAAGAAAATCTTCAACTCTTACAAATTCGGCATTTGCAGTTCCAGTATTTTCAAATTGAATAGTATACGTTAAATAATCATTTGAAGTAAAATCATCAATATCAATTTTGCCACCATGAGCTTCTGTTTTGTCATTCGGATCATACGAACCAACAACTGTTTGAGATGAACTCATTTGATTATCATCAGGAAAAGCGTCACCAGTTAATGGAGTAATACTAACAGAATTTGTAATTACATCTCCCAAATTAACAGTCGGAATTGTTGGAACTTGCAATGTAACTATAATAAATCGTTCTTCATTTGGTAAAAGGTTTGTAAAATTGTAGGTAAATCCATTTGAAGTTGGAGTAGTACCAGTTTGTGAAATTGCGGTTATTGTAACTAATGGATTGTTTACAAAAGTTACTATTCCATCTATATTCTGAGTACCATTGTTTTTATAGGATACTATATTTGCATAAGTAAATCCTGGTCTAGGTTGTCCAGAAGGAGTAAGAGAGATTTTTAAATCATTATAAGGTTGAATTAAGTTTACTGGAAAATAATATGTTGTAGTTCCGCTGCCTGTTGGAAGAGTTATATTAGAATATGTATTTGTTGAACTGTAATATGGCGTTAAATTAGAATTAACTGCAAAACTTAAATTATATGAATTATTAGGGTTACTATCAAAAATACTAAAAGCACCAGAATTAGAATTTGCATAAATTGGTGCTCCAGAATTGATACTGTAAACAAAATTTCCGTAATTGAAGAAGTTTTCATTGGTGTCCTTAATTCCATTGGTATTTTCATCTAAAAAGGCAACTAGATTTAATTTTTCTGGACATTGTGCGTTGTTTGTGCAACTTGTTGTGCAAAAGGTCATTGGTCCTGCCCAAGCGCTTGATTGAGGAGCGTTACATAAGCTTCTTACATAAAAAGAATAACAAGTGTTTGGTGTTAAGCCAGTAATATTATATCCTTGACTTGTTGTAGCAAATCCTAAAGTAGCTGCTGTTGGAGTAGGAGATCCGTAAGGCACTATTAAAACTTCCCAGCTAGAAGCAGTTGCAGCTTCATTCCATAGTAAAAAAGCACCTGTGTCAAATGTATTTGTAACAGATAAATTACTTGGAGGTAAACATGTATTTGGCCCACAAGAGTTTATTATCACAGTTGCAACACTTGAATCATTTATACATGGAGCAGTTCCATTTATTATATAAATAAATGTACTTGTTGTTGAGTTTGGAGAAGGAGTAAAGGTTCCTGTTACTGTGTTAAAAGTTCCGCCAGTTCCTGTAGTTCTAATCCATATTCCACCAGGTTGCTCACCTGTGATTAAGGAATATAAATCTATTGTTGATGTTGAAGTATCACAAACTGTTATTACGCCATCGATTCCAGCATCTGGTTGATTGTTGATGTTAACTGTAGCCAAACATGAATAAGAGGTACAAGGTGCTGTACCTAATAAAGTATATGAAAATGTACTTGTTGTTGCGCCAAATGCTGGTGTGTAAGTTCCAGATAACGCGCTAAAAGTTCCTCCAGATCCTGTAGTTCTTGTCCAAGTTCCTCCGGGTTGTTCGCCAGTAATTAGTGCAAACAAATTAATTACTGCTGTTGATGTTTCGCAAACTGTAGTTGAACCATCAGTTCCTGCATTTGCTGGTAAATTTACAACTAGATTTAATTGACTTACCCATAATTGTGAAGTTTGAGTATTAACAACTCTTATCCATATAAATTGTGAAAAGGGTTGTTGATAATTAAAATATGGAACTGCTGTGTTAATAGGATTAGAACCAGCTTGAGCATCAATATTAGTTAAATGGAAAGTAATATTATGAATA